>JBDTSO010000111.1:0-8551 GCA_039931085.1 Acidobacteriota bacterium
CCCACGCCCTGCCCTTGGCCCGGATGAAACCGCAGTTCGGAAAACATCAGCGCACATCAGCATCGGCTTTATGATCGCCGCCGCGCGGTCGGATTAAATCTATCACGCGGACGAATAATTGCGATGACGGAAGATCACGCAGTTCCGGCAGAAAACTGGTGCGAACAACTTTTGAATTTACACGAGCAGCCTACCGAAGTGATTGGCGGCGCGGTTGAAAACGCCACGGACAAACCGCTTAATTGGGCGTGGTATTATTGTGACTTCGGACGTTACGGGCGACCTCTAAAAAACGGCGATGCCGAATACATCTCGGATATAAATGTCGCTTACAAACGTGATGCAATTATGTCGGCGCGTGAAATCTGGAAAGAAGCGTATCACGAAACAGCCGTGCATCAGGCGTTACGTTCGCGGGGGCTAAAGCTTATTTTAGACGAGCGGATGATGGTTTATCAGGAGCGTCCGCAAATCAAATTAAGCGAAGCATTTCGTGAAAGAATAAATTGGGGACGCATTTTCGCTGAAACGCGCTCAAATGAAATGCGCCTTCCCAAGCGTTTAATATATTCCGCCGGAACGATTTTGCTTCCTCCGCTATTATTGGCGCGGGCGGCTAAAAATATGCGTCGGCAAAAAAGAACATTTCGTCAGATGGCAGCGACGCTGCCTTTAACTTTTTTGTTATTAACAGGCTGGTCTTTAGGAGAAATGCTCGGTTATTTTTCCGGCGACGTAGAGAGTTCAGCGAAAGTTGAACGGTAAAACGATTGAATTTCTGTAAATAATACAAGATGCAATTGGTGAATTTTAGGTGAGTTATTGTCTTAAAACCGGCTCAAGAATTTAGTCTTGAGAACGTTGATATTTCTTACAACTTTTTTAAACAGCAGATATATTCGATAATTTATATCACAATGGAAGTAATCAAAAATGTTTGGAAGGCACTTTAACCTGCGAAGAACTTGATTTTCTCAATCGAAGATTCAACACGAACAGCCGCAAACACTAAGTTCCTTCACGAATAAAATCGCTCAGTCAACAGAACCCGCGCATATTGCGGCAATTTCTTTATTTAAAATTTAAAAATTTCTCTCGTTGCGCGGTGCTGAATACTTCAGCGAAATTATCATATTCATTGCCTTCGCTTTTTTAGCCCGACTTTTCGGAGCTTCAGGACATTCAGTCGTATCGAATGGGCGGAAGCGGTTCGGAAGTTCACCGGAAACTGCAAGATGATTGAAAGCAAAACCATAAATCAAAAGTCAGGCGCGAACGGTGCAGCCGATGTAAAGCAAATTATCGGTAAAAAGGACTTTATCAATCGTAGAAAACTCGCCAAACAAATCCAGCCGCAAACATCAACTTGGAAATTTTCCAATCGTGGAATTGCAGTTCGCCTTTTTCTGACTTGCTGGATCGTTTTTGCCGTTCATTTTGCGACAAATACCGTGCGCGAAATTTATCCGGCTTTGAGTTTGGCGGAAAATTTCAGTTTTGATGTTGCCGAATACGCGGGAATTCATCCCGATATTTTCACATTAAAGGGGCGCGGGACTTTTATTAACAACAATCCGGGCGCGTCAATGATGGGCGCGATTCCGTATTTTCTGGCGCGTCCCGTTACCGATAGAATCATTGAGCGCGTGCAAAAAGCGCGTGCCGAAAATCCGCAGTCGGAATCTGAAAATTACGATACAATTTATCCGATGTCGCAGGAATTTTACCGAAATGCGCGGGAAAAAGGCTTTGATGTCAAATTTGGTCTGGCGGCGGGTTTGATGCAGTTTTTTCTGATGGCTCCGATTTCGGCTTTGAGCGTCGTCGTGATGTTTTTTATTTTGCTGAATCTGACGCAAAATGCGCGTCCGTCCGTTTGGCTTGCGCTGCTTTACGCTTTTGCCACGCCGGTTTTTTACCGCACCGCGCAGCTTAATCAAAATATTTTGCTCGCTCATTTCGCGCTGTTTTCATTTGCGTTATTGTGGCGACCTTGGGCGACCAAAGACAGTGAAAAAAAGCCTTTTTATTTTCTCGCCGGTCTGTGCGTGGGCTGGACGGTTGTTCTCGATTACAGCGGTATAACTGCCGTTCTAATTTTAAGCGGTTACGCCGTTTCGAGATGGCTTTCTTTTCCGAAAGAAAAACGCGAAATTTACAATTTGATGCGATTTGCGGCGGGCGTTTCGATTTGCGCCTTTATTTTGATGGCTTATCAATGGACGAGTTTCGGCAATCCGATTCTTCCGGCGCAAAGCTATATGCCGCCCGTCAATTACACCGAACTCGGCTATCGCGGATTTGCGTTTCCGAGTTTCGATCTGCTTTTTCAAACCGCTTTTAATATGCGCTACGGATTATTTACGTCCGCGCCGATCTTGCTTCTCGCCTTCGCCGTGCCGATTTGGACGAGAGAAAAAACACGGCTTTTGGAAAAGCGCGAATTGTTGTTTTGTGCCGCGTTTATCGGCTTGTTTTTTATTTTCTGCTCGGCAAATCAATACGGAAGAATGCAGTTTAACACGGGCGTTCGGCACATTGTTCCGGTCATACCGTTTTTATTTTTGTTTGCCGCAAATGTGCTTTTAAAACTGCCGCGACTTGCCGTCGTTTTGATCGGTTTGCTTGCTACTTACTGGTCCTGGTGTCTGGCGATGTATCGGGATGTCGAACAGGGTTTCGGCGTTTTTGAATCAATCAAACATATCACGCTCGAAGGATTTCAACTGCCGTGGCTGAAGACGCTTGAGCGAATGGGTTTTGTCCATAATACTTCGGTGATTCCGCTGTTTTTTCTCTGCGGCGCGATTATTTGGGCGTTGTGGAGCGTCGGCGCAAAACGTCAAAATACGGAATTTTCAAATTAAAATGTCTTACCCGAAAAGTTTTACAAGCTGGATTCTTTTGTTAATCGGCTTTGCAATGGTCGTTTTTGCAATTTCCGTTTCTAACGCGGATTATTCGCAAATTCTTTTGGGCGGAAATACAAAGGATCTGAGCTTTGGACCGACGCTGTTTCGGGTGCTTTTATTTTTTCACGGCGGTTTGTTGATTACTCTCGGACTTTTCACGGAAAAATTTTTTGAGAAAAAACCTAAAACGTCCGATGAAAACGGAGAAAAGTGGATCAGCTTATCAACGCTGATTTTCTTAATCGCTTTAAGCATTATTGGGCTGATTTTGCGCCTTATAAATCTGAATTCAGATTTATGGGTTGACGAAGTTTCTACTCTGCTCAATTTTGCGCGGCAGCCGTTGGGCGAGATTCTGACGAGTTTTCCGAATCAGAATCAGCATCTGCTTTTTTCAATTCTCTCACACGCTTCGATTTCGGTTTTCGGCGAAAGCGCGTGGGCATTTCGTCTGCCATCGGTTTTATTCGGCGTGGCGAGCATCTGGGCGATGTTTTTTTTATGCCGCAAAATTCTCGACACACGCGCAGCACTTTTGGCGAGCACGTTAATGACTGTTTCGTATCATCACATCTGGTTTTCGCAAAATGCCCGCGGTTATATGGGACTTTTGCTGTTCACTCTGCTGGCGACTTGGTTTTGGTTTGAGGCACTCGAAAAAAACGATTGGCGTTGGTGGCTGGCTTACGCGGCGGCGATTATTTTCGGAATGTGGATTCATATGACGATGGCATTCGTCATCGCGGTGCACGGAATCGTGTTTTTGATTTTACGGTTTTTTCCAAAGTTGAGCGGCGACAAAAATCAAATTTCGCTCGAACGCCGCGCCGGATTTAAACCGTTTGCCGCGTGGATTTTGAGCATTACCGTAACGCTGCAGCTTTACGCACTTGCTCTTCCCGAGTTTCTGCGCGTTGCTCTGCACGAAGAATCGAAAGATTCGCTGTGGACAAATCCGCTGTGGGTTGTCAAGGAAAGTCTGCAAAATCTGAGCATCGGTTTCGCCGGAATTGCCGTCGTTATCTGCGGCGGCGCGTTTGTCGCTTTCGGTTGGATCAGTTTATTTAAGAAAAATCGTCGGGCGGCGGTTTTGATGGTTTTGCCGCCGATTTTTGCCGGTTTGCTGATGTTTGCGCTCGGACATAATCTGTTTCCGCGCTTCTTTTTCTTTGCGATGGGATTCGGACTTTTGATAGTAGTTCACGGCGCATTGGAATTGCCGAAATTTCTTGCAAACCTTTTTGGAGTATTCAAGGCAAACAACAATCTTCAAGCATATTCGGGTGTTGCTCTCGCCGTGCTGATGATCGCGGTTTCTTCGCTAACCGTTCCGCGTAATTATGCGATGCCGAAACAGAATTTTTCCGGCGCGAAAAACTATGTTGAAAATCACAGGTTGCCGGGCGAGAAAATTGTCGCAGTGAGCATCGCGGGAAATATGTACGGCAAATATTTTGCGCCCGAATGGTCGGTTGCCGAAACCGGCGCGGATTTGAAAAGTATTGAAAAAAACGGCGGAAAAATTTGGTTGATTTACACATTGTCGCCAGAAATTAGGGCTTTTCATCCCGATATGTGGCGAATGATCGAAGAAAATTATGAGATCGTAAAGGTTTTTCCCGGCACGTTAAACGGAGGCGAGATTTTCGTCTGCCGAAACCGAAATAATGAGGAAAAAAATGAATCAAACGGAACTATTACTCAAAACAAAAACTCTGTCTTTTGACAAACAGCGGCTGACAAAAGGCGGCGCGGATATTGATAAATTGTCCGACGAAAACGATATAAAAAACATCACCGTCGTTATTCCGGCGTTTAATGAAGAATTAGCCGTGCGGGAAAGCGTCGTCGAACTGCTCGCAATGTTTGCCGAAACGGATTTTGAAGCTGAAATTATCGTTGTTGACGACGGTTCACAAGACAAAACCGCGCGGGAAGCTAAATCAGCCGGCGCACGGGTGATTCAGCATCGCAGCAACCGCGGTTACGGCGCGTCTTTGAAAACCGGAATTCTCGCCGCTTCAAACGACATAATCGCCATTACCGATGCTGACGGAACTTATCCCGCCGAATTTTTGCCGATGATTTTGGCGAAAATCGAACACGCCGATATGGTTGTCGGTTCGCGCACGGGTGCGGATGTCAATATTCCGCTGTCTCGAAAACCGGCAAAATGGTTTTTGCGCGTGATGGCAAATTATGTGGCAAACGCTAAAATTCCCGATTTAAACAGCGGTTTGCGAGTTTTTCGGCGCGATGTGGCGATCCAGTATTTTGCGATTTTGTCCGATCAATTCAGTTTTACGACGACGATTACGCTGGCAATGCTCTGTGATAAATACGCCGTGCGCTATGTTCCGATTGATTACCGCAAACGGCAGGGCAAATCAAAAATTATGCCGTGGGACGCGGGAAGTTTTGCGGTTCTGATTATGCGCGTGGCAATGCTTTTTCGCCCTCTGCGGGTATTTTTGCCGATTGCGCTGTCTTTTATCGCTTACGGAATCGTCAAAACCGCAATTGATTTGACGCACGATCCGAATATTTCCGCTTCTGCCATCTTCGCATTTCTCGGCGCGTTGATGATGATTTTGGTCGGAATGCTCGGCGACGCGGTGGCGACGCGGCTCGGCAGATTCAACCAAAACGCGGCGATGGGCGTTCGTCCGAAGGAATATTTTGAATTTGAACAGGTAACCGTCGGTGTTAATGAAAATCAGGAATTTATTGAAAAATCATCAACAAAATCTGTGGTTTCATAGCAACATTCAGAACGCTAAATTAAACACTTCTCTGCCTTTTTAAAGGTAACCGTTGATTAAATAATTTATGTGCGGAATTGCCGGAATTTTACATTTCAATAGCTCGGAAAATAGACCGAATGCAAACTTAGTCCGTCGAATGACGGATGTGTTGACGCATCGCGGTCCTGATGACAGCGGAATATGGTTAGATAATTCCGTCGGACTCGGACATCGGCGGCTATCAATTATTGATTTGTCAAAACACGGTCGCCAACCGATGAGCAATGAAGACGGCTCGATTCAGATAACATATAACGGTGAGCTTTACAATTTTCTTGATCTGAAAAAACGCTTTTCTTTGGTCGAACGCGGACACAAATTTCAATCGCGCACGGATACGGAAGTTCTTGTTCATCTATTTGAAGAAATCAGTTTGGAAATGCTTTCCGAATTAAACGGAATGTATGCTTTCGCCATTTGGGACGCACGAAAAAAAGAACTGCATTTGGTAAGAGACCGCTACGGAATCAAACCTCTTTTTTATACCAAACAAAATGACCGATTTATTTTTGCTTCCGAAATAAAAGCTATTCTGCAAGACGATAAAGTGCCGCGCCGCGTTAATTTGCAGGCTATGCACGATTTTCTGACGTTTGATTACATTCCCGGCGAACAGACTGCTTTTGAGGGAATTTATGAAGTTCCGCCGGCTCACGTTCTAACAATTAATTCGGAAGGGCAAATTAAACTTCAAAGATTTTGGCAGCCTACATATGCGATTGATGAAAATATTAGTGAAACAGAGGCTTCGGAGACGGCTCTTGAATTGATGGAGCAAGCAGTTCAAAGACAGATTGTGGCGGATGTTCCGGTCGGTGTTCTGCTTTCCGGCGGAATGGATTCGAGTGCTTTAGCGGCATTGATGGCAAAGCAAAAAGGCGAACCGATCCACACTTTTTCGGTTGGTTTTGAAGACAAAAGTTTTAATGAACTTCCCTTTGCACGAATCGTTGCACAAGCATTCGGGACTCATCACCGGGAAGTTATCGTTACATCCGATTTAGTGCGGGAGATGCTTCCGAAATATTTGTCGTCCATTGACGAACCGTATGCGGACGGCTCGGCAATTCCGACTTATTATGTTTGTCAGCTTGCCCGAAATGATGTCAAAGTTGTTCTGTCCGGCGAAGGCGGCGACGAGGTTTTTACGGGTTACGACACTCACGCGGCATATAAAGTTTCAAAATGGTTCAATCGAATTCCGCGCCTGCTTCGCAAAGATATTCTTCAGCCGTTAGTGAATATGCTGCCTGTTTCGCATAAAAAGCTGAGTTTGGAATTTAAAATAAAACGATTTCTGGGCGGACAAGACCTTCCGCCGGATGAAGCTCATTTATGGTGGCGAATCGTTTTGGATGAAAAACAAAAATTGAAACTTTACAATCCGAACATTTTAAAAGACTTTACGCCGCAGCCTTCCGTTCGATTTTTTCAGAATGTTTTTCGCAATTCAAATGCGGACAATGATCTCAACCGCATCTTAAATATAGACACGGCGGTATTTTTGCCGGACGATTTGATGATAAAAAACGACCGGATGAGTATGGCGCATTCGCTCGAAGCCCGCGTGCCGTTCACGGATAATGATCTGGCATCATATATGGAGCGCGTGCCGCCGCGTTTGAAATTAAAAGGTCTAAAAAAGAAAAATATAATGCGTCTGGCTTTACGCGACGTGCTTCCGCAGGAAATTCTTAACAAGAAAAAAGTCGGATTGGAAATGCCTTATTCCCATTGGCTGCGCGGCGAATTAAAAGATGTTTTGTTCGATTACTGCTCGCCGGCGCGTCTGTCGGAAACGGGGCTTTTCAATCCTGCGGGAGTTACCGAGTTGATTGAACAACATTTGACCGGAAAATACGATCACGGACGCGCTCTCTGGGGAATGCTGAATTTTATGATGTGGCTCGAACTTTATATTCCGCAACCGGCGGAGATTAACGAGCCGGTTCATCTGAAAGCCGAACGGCAAGCGGCAGTTCAATAACGCACTTTTATTTTATAATGAAAAAAATAGCAATTTTAGGCGCAGGTCCTGCCGGATTAGGCGCGGCGTGGCAGCTTGTCAAACAAGGAAAAGCTGATGTTACGGTTTTGGAACAAAATCCGGTTGTCGGCGGAAACGCCGGAAGTTTTGAAATCGCGGGCTTAAAAGTTGATTACGGAAGTCATCGCCTGCATCCGGCGACTGATCCAGAAATTATGGAGGATTTACGCGAACTTCTCGGGGAAGATTTGCTTGATCGTCCGCGCCACGGACGCATTCGTCTGCAAAATCGCTGGATTCATTTTCCGTTAAAACCGCAGGATTTGCTGCTGAAACTTCCGCCTTCATTTGGCGCGGGCGTGGCTTTGGATGCAGTCGGAAAATTTATTCCGAAAAAACACAACGGAAACGGGCGCGAAACATTTACCAGCGTTTTGGAAAAAGGTTTGGGCGCGACGATTTGTCGGGATTTTTATTTTCCGTATGCGAAGAAAATTTGGGGTTTGCCACCAGAAGAACTTTCGGCGATTCAGGCGCATCGGCGCGTTTCAGCCGGAAGTTTGGGAAAAATGGTAAAGAAAATTTTATCAATCGTTCCCGGATTTAAAACGCCGGGCGCGGGACGCTTTTTTTATCCGAAAAACGGCTTCGGACAAATCAGCAGTGTGATTGCGGAAAAATCGCAGGAATTGGGCGCGAAAATAAAGTTTAACAGTCCGGTCAGAAAAATAGAGTTGGGCGAAAAGCAAAAAGTTACTTTTGAAAACAACGGCAATCTCGAAACGATAGAAGCCGATTATATTTGGTCAACGATTCCGCTGACGGTTTTGGCAAAAGTCGTTTCACCA
>JBDTSO010000112.1:0-8492 GCA_039931085.1 Acidobacteriota bacterium
CGAATTCGGCAGAACGTGATAAAACACGAGGCAAGAGGGCACGAATGTAGCGAGAATCGCCGCGCCGCCGACGTTTCTCAAAACGGGAATGCGCTTGCCGATTTCGGCGCAGGTGAATCCGCCGACGACCATAATGGCGATGACCATCGAAATCTCGCCGGAAATTTTATCGAGCAGCACAAACGCCGCGATTATGGCGATTAATAAAATATAGACGGGCAGCGGTATGATGCCGATTCTATATTCCATCAGCTTCCACCAGCCGTCGGGATAAAACCGTTTGCCGACCTCAGGCTGAACCTTCTTGTCGGCAGTCTGGTCAATTGCCGGTAGTTTTGTCGCGGACTCCATAAATTCTCCACTCAATCGGTCAGGTTGGTAATTAAAACTTTTGCGCGCGTTTATTTAATTAAGCAAAATCTAATTCTTTGCAAATGATTTCCGTCTTATTTTCTGGCGAAAACTAAAACAACAAATGTTCCCGCAACGGGCTTTTGAACAGTCGAATTATCAGCCGCGGCTTTTAAGTCGGCGACGGGCAAAAACAACCTTTTGGTCTTCGGGTCAAAAGCCATTGTTTTCGCGCCCCGCTGAGTCGTAACGATTTCCACCACGCGGTATTTATTTGGAGCGTCTTCGTGAACGATGGTGATTGTGCCGTCGCCGTTTGAATTGAAAATCATTCCCGTTTCCGAATCAAAAATTGTCGCGTCCACGCGCTCGCCAATAGGCAGTGTCGTTATCACGCGACCGTTTTGGGAATTCACGACAGCCATCACTTTATTCCGGCAGCCGACGAATAACCGATGATGATTGTTGTCAAGAGCGAGACTTTTCGGCTCTTGACAACCGGAAATCGCCCACCGTTTTTCGACGGCGAGTTTTTTGGTGTCGAGTTTCACGACTTCATTTTTATCGGCGATATTTACAAACAGATGTCCTTTGCCGTCAACTGCCAGAGATTCCGGGTCGCCGCCGAGCGGAATCGTGTCGTCAACTTTTCCGGTGTCGGCGTTTATTGCCGTCGTATCCGCGCTATCGCCGTTTGAAGTAAATAGACGGCGTGTAGCGGAATCATAAATAATCGCATCGGGACCTTTGCCGGTTTTAATTGTTCCGAGCGGCGACAAAGTTTTTATATCAAAGATGCCGACCGCATCGGCTTTGCCTTCGCTAACAAAAATCTTGCCGAATTCGGGCAGCGGAGCCGTTCCGTGAACGCCCGGCGTGTCGGAAATTCGTCCGACAAATTCGCCGCTGTCAATATCAATAACCTCAACTTCCGTTTCGTGCGAAACATACAGACGACGGTTTATCAGGTCGAGCGCGGGATAATCCCAACTTCCATCGCCGGTGAGCGCGATTTTTCTATCAAGACTATATTTTGCCGCCGTTGGACTCGTTTGCGCCAAGCCGCTTCCCGTCAAAATGAAACAGAATAAGATTGGCAAAGCTGTTCGATAAAATTTCATTGGTTCTCCAAAATTAACAAAACAAAAAGATTGAGAAGTCCGCGTAAAATTCGGGATGCTGATTGTTGCTGGTCATTTCAACTTTAGCGGCAATACGCCAAATCGTTTGCAGACTTCTCAATTCACTGCGCGAAAGCAGAAGATAAACTTCAATCAAACTGCTCTCGGCGCAGCAAGTTTCTCGGTTCTAAATTTCCAACATTTAGAAGTTCAGACGTATTCCAAGCTGAATCTGCCGCGAACTGGTTTGCGTGGACGTTATTCGACCCGCCGCACCGATTGGCGCGCCCGTTTCGCCGAACACCGCATTATTGCTTAAAGGCGGCGAGAAGTTTGTGTGATTCAAAATATTGAATGCCTCAAAACGCAACTGAACGCGGAAGGTTTCCGAAATGCTGAAGAAGGGAATGTTCTTGTAAAGTGCCATATCCAGATTGAACAGTTTCGGTCCGGTGGCAATGTTTCTGCCCGCGTTGCCAAGCCGCTGAAGCGGATTCGGCGCGGTAAAACAATTCGTATTGATGTAATGAAGCGGGTCGGACGGATTCTCTATTTTGCAGCCCGGCGTATAATCCGGGAAGCCGACGACATCCGTGCCTTTCAGACCGAGCGGGTCGCCGCTGATGATTACCGTAAAAGGCACGCCGGAACTGCGGCTGATTATGCCTCCGAGCTGCCAGTTGCCGAGCAGCGCGGACGCAAAACCGTCTTTCGGACCGGGTATGTTCCAGAGCGCGTTGCCGACAAAGACGTGCCGCAAATCATACGCGCAGCGTCCTCTGCGATGCGCTTTTTCGATAAACAGCGGCGAAGTTATTCCGTTCAGAAATTGGTCGCCGCGCGACGCTTCCGAACCGTCGTCAACGCACTTGCTGTAAGTGTATGAAGCCTGCGCCTGAAAACCGCGACTCAGACGTTTGTTAAGCTGAAGCTGAAGTCCGTTATAAAAACTGTTGCCGTCCCAGAAAGTGCCGCGAACCTGCGAGGCATTCGGATTGAGCCGGTTGCACAAACTCGGAGTGACGGCGCATTCGGCAGGCGTGGGAAATCTGAGTCCCGCTGGCGTGTTTTCGACCGGCAGAACGATATTAATTTCGTCAGTTCCGAAAGCCATATGAACGCCGCGCGAACCGACATAAGCCGCCATTACGGTCAAGTCAGACATTAACTGGTGCTGAAACGTCAAGTTCCAATTCATTATGTAATTGCGCTTCGGTCTTTGTTCGGTGTAAGGCACATCGAGCGGAGCGGTATTGAAATTTATTGTGTTGTAAATTCCGCCCGGAAAAGAGCCAGTTGGAAGTCCGCCCGTCGGCGCGAGTGTCGTGCCTGTATTGAACGGCGTTCCCTGAGCTTCTTTCGGCGTGAATATCCACGGCAGCGGCAGCGCATCGTAGATGCCGAAACCGCTGCGAATCGAAGTTTTACCGTCTCCAAAGACATCGTAAGCGAAACCGACTCGCGGCTCGAAATTTAAGCGCGTCGGATTTCGCGTAAAGAGTTTTTTAACATTGACCAACGGACCGCTCGGAGTCAGCACTGCCAAAAACCCATCGTTCGCCTCGGTCGGTATCGTACTCGTTTCATAACGCACTCCCAAAGTTAAATTCAGTTTCGGACTGTAACGCCAGCTATCGTTGATGTAACCGGCATAAATGCTTGAGCGAACGTCAACCGGCTTTGAACGAGCCGGGTCAAGAGCGAAAAAATCTCTCGGTTTATCCTGCAAAAAGTCCGACAGCGACCGAAATCTGACGCGCCCGTTCGGTCTGCGCTGGCTGAGTTCTTTATAAGAAATATTTTCATAGGCGAAGCCGAATCTGATCGAATGATTTCCTCTGGTCAGAAAAGCATCGTCGTAAACCTGATAAGAATTCTGTAAGTGATTAAAAGAAGAATTGCCGCCGACGCCGACGGCATCGTTTATGCCCGGAATCGTGATAATCGCTGACGCGCGACCCGGCGCGCTTCCGAGAGCCGTATCCGCGGCTGCGGGATTTAATGCGGCACCCGCGATATTGACATCACCCGCTGAGCGGCTAAAGCCGACACGAAACGAATTGACCAGATTTTGGCTGAAAATGTGAGTTTCCTCGACGGCAACCATTCGACGGCGAGTTTTATTTGGAAAAACAGCGTTATTCAAGGCATCGGGAATGGTTAAATTGCCGTTGTCGTACAAAAATGTGCCGAATATGTTGTCTTTCTCGGAAAAGCGGTGGTCAACGCGCGTCGTAAAAAAGTTTTCCGTAAAAGTTTGCCCCAATGAAGACGAATAAATGCCCGTGTCGCCATTTCCAAGCAGCCCGCCGTTCGGCAGCGGATATAACTTTAGAAATGGCAGAATAGCCGGATTAACCGTCACTGCTCCGCCCGCAAGTTGTCCTAATCTGGCAGCCGCCGACGGAACGTTGACCACGCTGGCGATACCCTGCGTCCGCCGAATTCCTTCGTAAT
Organism: Acidobacteriota bacterium; assembly: GCA_039931085.1. Classification (GTDB taxonomy): domain Bacteria; phylum Acidobacteriota; class Blastocatellia; order Pyrinomonadales; family Pyrinomonadaceae. The sequence goes on from JBDTSO010000112.1 coordinate 3,930, forward strand.
CAGCAAAAAAGAAGGTTTTGTTTTTGATAATCGGACCGCCGAGCGAACCGCCGAATTGATTGCGGCGCAGCGGCGGCTTTTGTCGGTCAAAAAAATTTCGGGCATCCAGCGCGTCATTGCGAAAGAATTCGTAAGCGGAACCGTGCAAGGCATTCGTCCCGGAGCGAGTGATGGCGTTAATTACGCCGCCCGACGTTCTTCCGTATTCCGCCGTATAATTGCTCGCCAGAACCGAAAATTCCTTAATCGCGTCCGCTCCTAAATTGACTCCGCCCGCGCTTCCCGGCGCACCATTCGTGTAGTCATTGATGCTCACGCCGTCAATTCGATAATTGTTTTCCTGCGGGCGATGACCGGTAATGGTTAATTCGTCGCCGTACCCGCGATTGCCGCGCGATGCCGTTCCGCCGCTGGCATATTGCGTTCGGATGCTGGAAATTCCCGGCTGCAATGTTGCCAGACTCGTCCAGTCACGACCGTTGAGCGGCAGCTCGACGATGGTTCGTTCCGTAACTACCGCGCTTATGGTAGGAGTAGTTGTATCAATTATCGGAGCATCATTAGAGATGGTCACGGTCGCGCCGACTCCGCCGGCATTCAGCTTGAGGTCAATTGTCAAATCCGCGCCGACCGTCAGCATAATTCCTTTCTGTATAAAACTGGCGAAATTAGGGGCGGAGGCAGTGACTTCGTAATCGCCGGGCAATAGGTTCGGTGCGCGATAGATGCCTTCTTCATTAGCGACCAATTGATTTGTAACTCCGGTTCCCGTATTCCGAATCGCTACCTGCGCTCCCGGAATTACTGCCTCAGAGCTATCCATTACTTTACCGGAAATTACTCCTCCCGCGACCTGGGCAATAACCGCGCCCGGTAATAGAAGAAAGATTAAAAGTCCCAAAATAAGGATGAACTTACGAACATTGACGTATATCATATTAATTTACCTCGAACTTGGATTCTAAAATACTTACGATGACGAACGGATTATTGGTTTCTGCTATTTATATGGATAAACATTTATCTATTTACTCTTGCTAACTGGCTAGGCAATCAATAGCAAACCTTCTAAATTGCGGAACGCCTTGTTCTTAAAATTCCGGCGTTTGAAAATCCGACTCGGAATTGTTCGGTCAGCGAACAAATCTTTAATATAAATATCAAAGATTTGATAGAATGCTTCTGATGCAGGAATTAATTAAACTCAAACCGCCGGACGGTTTTACAAATTTATTTTTTGCATTCCCAAAGCCTAGATTTCATGGCAACATTAGTTTTTCTATTTGCTATCCTGCCGGAATTGACATACTAAAAAGCGCAGAAAATTCTTTCTGACAACAGTGTTACAAGACATTCTCTAAAAAGTCTTTGGAAAAACCTTATAAATATATTAAAATCGCTTTAATAACTATTAAAGAATTATTAAAATCAGCTTATCTCTTTGCAAACACAGACAATATACATTTTCGGTCCTTTTCGCCTTAATCTCGTCGAGCGCACTCTACAGCGTGACGATAAGATAATCGCGCTCACTCCGAAGGCGTTTGAGACGCTTTGCCATCTCGTTCAAAACAACGGACATCTGCTTAAAAAAGACGAACTGATGGAATTGGTCTGGACGGACACGATAGTCGAGGAAAGCAACCTAAACGTCATTATCCACACTTTGCGAAAGGCTTTGGGAGATAACGCCCACGAAAGTAAATACATCGAAACCGTAGCGAAACGCGGTTTTCGTTTTGTGGCAGACGTGCGGACTGAAAGCGGCAATGATGAAACAGAAACCGCCCCGATTACCGTCGCCGCTGGGCATTTCTCTTCCGGCGCAGATTTTTTACATCCCGCAAAAATCACTTCTCCACTATCTCCTGCATCATTCGTTCGCCGGAATAATCGCCGCTTGCTGATGTGGGGCGCGGGAGCTTTAACTGTTTTAATTACCGCTGCATTTTTTTTCTTATGGCAGCGAAATCGGCAGCCGGAGTTAAAGCAAGCCGTCGCGCCGCCGGCAGCCATCAAATCAATTGCCGTATTGCCTTTCAAAGTTCTAAGTAACCAAAAAGATGATGAATACTTGAGTTTGGGTCTGGCTGACGCTTTAATTACGACTCTCAGTCAAACCCGGCAGGTCATCGTTCGTCAGACGGAAGCGGTTTCAAAGTATCAGACTACGGGCAAAGACCCTTTGGAAGCGGGACGTGAGCAGGGAGTTGATGCCGTACTTGAAGGACAGGTTCAGCGAATCGGCGACCGCGTGCGGATAACGGCGCGCCTCATCCGCACAAGCGACGGCGCGTCGCTCTGGGCTGACCATTTTGAGGAGCAATTTACAAACATTTTTGCCGTCGAAGATGCCATCGCCGAAAAGGTCGCGCGGACCACAATCCGCGCGATGCACGGTACGAATACCGACACCGCGACAGAGCGCCTGACAAAACATTACACCGATAATAACGAAGCATACGAGGCTTATATCAAAGGTCGTTATATGTGGAACAAGCGGACTGTCGACAGTTTGCAGAAGGCTCTTGTGTATTTTCAACAGGCTATTCGTCTCGATCCGAATTACTCTCTCGCTTACGTCGGGCTGGCTGATACATATACACTCCTCAGTTTTTTCACGCTCGCCGCGCCCAACGACGCTTTCCCAAAAGCGAAAGCTGCGGCAGAAAAAGCGCTCGAAATTGATGACACGCTTGCCGAAGCCTATACGGCGCTTGGACAAGTCAAATCTTTCTACGAATGGGATTGGAATGGGGCTGAAGAGCAGTTTCAAAAAGGAATTACGCTCAATCCTAATTATCCGCTGCTGCATCACTGGCGCAGCCTTAATTTGATGGCGATGGGACGGTCAGACGAAGCGCGAGCGGCGATGCAGCGAGCTTTAGAATTAGACCCTCTGCTTATTATCAGCAACGTTAATTTGGGTCGCATTGATTATTACGACGAACGGTATGACGCGGCAGTCAAACAATTCCGGCGAGCCTTAGAGTTAGATGATAATTTTATGCGGACACATCTTCGGCTTAGCCAGGCATACGCGCGGCAAGGGCTTTATCAGGAGGCGCTCGCCGAATCGCTGAAGGCTCGCGCCATCGCCGGCGACACGCCGCAAACCACCGCGCAAATCGCTTATGTCCAGGCTGTTTCAGGACAACAATCGGAAGCGCGGGCTGCTCTTGCCGAGTTGAAAGAACGCTCGGCGCGGCAATATGTTCCGCCGTATGACATCGCGCTTATCTACACCGGCTTGGGAGAAACAGACCGGGCTTTTGAATGGTTTGAAAAGGCTTACGCAGACCACTCAACCGAAATGATTTACTTCAAAGTAGAACCCATTCTTTCACCCCTGCGCTCTGACCCACGCTATCAAAATATGCTTCTTCGTATGAAACTTGTTCAATAACAATTTATATAAAATATCAGCGTATTTTCATGATTTTTGAAGCCGCGCGGTAGAAATTATCTCAAATTATTATCAAAAATGTTACTTTTTGATTGTCATTACAACGGACGGTCAAGCAAGGTGGTAGCACCGAACTTCTGCGCGAAGACCTTGCGTGATAATTGGTCTTTATTATTTCTTAAATTTATGGAAATCTCTCATCCTCTCGGTTGCTGAGTTGCCTTTCATTTTCATCGTAATAGGTATCAAGTTCCTCGCTATAAAAAAGAACTCGTCGGCTCGATCACAAGTCACTCGGACAAAACCCTGATCTTGCATTACTCACACGCCATCCGTGAGTCCAAACGACTCGCCGGCAAAGTCCTCGACGATTTCGGCACCCTCGATCATGAAAGAGAAGTATTAAAATTTGAATTGAATGATAAGAATCCCAGAAAGCTAAAACGAAAAATCAAAAAAACCCCAAAGAAAAAAGGCGAGTAGTTTCTCGCCTCTGGTCACGGTTTGGTCACCGCTTATTCTACTGTTTTCGTAAATTGTTTGTTTGGAACAAATACTAAAAAGATATGGCTCCGAAGGTAAGACTCAAACTTACAACCCTTCGGTTGATAGTAAATAGGGTGCGAAAAATACGGTTTCACAAGACATCAATAAATATCTCAGCGTCCTTATAAATAGCTTATTTACTCCATTTAGTCATATCATTTAGTATCAGGAAGGAACAGAACTTATCACAACAGTCATAGGGAAAAACTATTAGCATAGTAGAAGCAAAAAAAAGAGAACATTAGCTCTGAGATACTGGATTGAGAAAAACGGAAAACTTTATGCGCGTTTGCAATATACGGATGACACTGGCGTAAGTGTGAAAAGTATCAACCGATAAACAGACGGCTCGCAGTGAAATAGAAAGGATGCAGCGGAAACTTGAAAAGCACGGTTCGGGGCGTTTTCTTTTAATATTGAAACCATCAGAGAAAAAATCAAAGAAATTTTAATTTAAAAAACTTGCGGAAAAATTAAAGGCTTGCCGCAAGTTTTTGTTTTTCGTTACTTTTTGATGTGCTTAGCTTTTTCGGATTTTTGAACTATCCGTAAGTTGTTGAAAATAATGGAGCCATCCATGGGATTCAAACCCACGACCTTTCGATTACGAA
>JBDTSO010000113.1:0-8442 GCA_039931085.1 Acidobacteriota bacterium
CTTTTATATGGTTCAACCAATAAAACTCCCTGTTCGCCTTTCCCGACGCGATAAAGTTCCGGCTGTTTTCTCAAATCCAAATTTTTATAATCGAGCGAATAATCAAATTTTGCCGCCATAAATTACGAAATTAAATTCCAAGTTTTCTACGCAATTCGAGTTCCCGTTCGTTCATTTCGCCATCGTCTGTTTCGTGATCGTAGCCGCACAAATGCAAAATGCCGTGCAGAATAAGCTGTTTGATTTCCGTTTCAAAATCGAGATTATTTTCGGCTGCCTGTTTTTCGGCTTGTTCAAGCGAAATCGCAATATCGCCGAGATTATTGTTTTCCGCATCAAACTCGTCAGCTTCAAAAAGAAAAGACAAAACATCGGTCGTCGAATCTTTGCCGCGAAAAGTTTTATTGAGTTCGCGCATCTTTTTATCCGACACAAACGCGATGGTAAAACTTCTGTTTTCGGTTTCGCTGATTTTATTTGAAGCATTTTCCGCAAATATTTGAAATAGTTTCTTGCTAATTTTTGTTTTGCGTTGGTTATTTAAGACTTCAGACATATTTCGGGATTGAAAACATAAGCATTTAGTCAAACTATTGGAATTTTATTGTTCTTGTAATTTAAGTGTTTCTACATATTTATCAATAAAGTTTTTAGTCAGAGCGCGTTATGCAAGTTCGTTTTAGGCACAGACATGAAATCAGCATTTACATTCAAGTAATGTTTCAGCAAACGCTCATCTTGCTCCGTTAGCGAACGAAGATTGATTTTGCGCTCAATTGAAAATTTACTTTTGACTTAATAATTCACGCAGAACATACGGCAAAATTCCGCCGTGCCGGTAATATTCGACTTCAATCGGCGTGTCAATTCTTAAAGTCAGAGTCGCTTCGTCTTCGCTGCCGTCGGCGCGGTGTATTTTCAGCGTAACATTTTGACGCGGCTTGATTTCGCTCGTTTCGAATCCGGTTAAATCAAAAGTTTCCGTGCCGTCGAGATTGTAACTCTGCGCCGATTCGCCTTCTTTGAATTGCAGAGGCAAAACGCCCATTCCGATCAAATTCGAGCGATGAATGCGTTCGTAAGATTCGGCGACGACGGCTTTCACGCCCATTAAAAGCGTGCCTTTCGCCGCCCAATCGCGCGAACTGCCTGTGCCGTATTCCTGTCCGGCGAAAATCATCAGCGGCGTGTTTTGCTCTTTATATTTCATCGCCGCGTCGTAAATCGTCATCGCTTCGCCGTCGGGTTGAAACGTCGTAAAACCGCCTTCTTTCGGCGAAACCATCAGGTTTTTGATGCGGACGTTGGCGAATGTGCCGCGCAGCATCACGCGGTCATTGCCGCGCCGCGAACCGTAGGAATTAAAATTCATCGGTTCAACGCCGTTTTCCTGCAAATAAAGTCCGGCGGGCGAACTCGGCTTGATCGCTCCGGCGGGCGAAATATGGTCGGTAGTAACCGAATCGCCGAAAACCGCCAATGCTCTCGCACCGTGAATGTCGCAGAATTCGCCCGTTTCCATCGAAAAACCTTCAAAATACGGCGGGTCTTGAATATATGTCGAATCTTCATCCCATTCATAAACTTTTCCCGTAACTGTCGGAATATCGTTCCACAACGGATTTTTCCCGGCAAAATCGCCGTAAAGTTTTTTATAAGTTTCCGGCTCAAACGCGGCTTGCAGATGTTCCTTGACTTCATCGAGCGATGCCCAGATGTCTTTCAGATAAACGTCGTTGCCGTCTGTGTCTTGTCCAAGCGGCTCTTCCGTCAGATTTTTTGTCACGCTTCCCGCCAGCGCATAAGCAACGACGAGCGGCGGCGACATCAGGAAATTTGCTTTGACGTTTTGATGAACACGCGCTTCAAAATTGCGATTTCCCGATAAAACGGACGCGACAATCAAATCGTTTTCAACGACTGATTCTTCGAGCGCGTGGTCGAGCGGACCGGAATTTCCGATGCAGGTCGTGCAGCCGTAACCGACGAGTTCAAAGCCGAGTTTATCTAAATACGGCTGCAAATTCGTTTTTTCGAGATATTCGGTTACGACACGCGAGCCGGGCGCAAGCGATGTTTTGACGTAATCAGGAACTTGCAAACCTTTTTCGACGGCTTTTTTCGCTAAGATTCCGGCGGCGAGCATTACCGCCGGATTCGATGTGTTCGTGCAGGAAGTAATCGCCGCGATCAAAACGTCGCCGTGTCCGATTGATGTCGTGCTTTGTTCGACGTTTTCCGAAGGATCTTCCACGCGGTCGGGTGTCGGGCGATTGTTCATCATTTCGGTTTCAGACCAAGTGTTAGTGTTTTCCGGGCTGACGTTGTTTTTAATCGGAACGGGAACGCTGGCGGGCGATTGTGCGCCGCCGCCAACCGCAACTCCGGCGAGGTTTGCGCCCATCGTTACCATAAATTCCTTTTCCAAATCTTCGGCAGCTTTGCCATAACCGCTTTCGGAAACGGGCGCGGTGAACAATTCACCGAATTTATCTTTTAAGTCAGTCAGTTCGATTCTGTCCTGCGGACGTTTCGGACCGGCGACGGCGGGCGTAATGGTCGCCAAATCTAACTCGATGACGTTTGTGTAATCAACTTCGCCTTTTTTCGGAATGCCGAACATTCCCTGCGCCGTGTAATAATTGCGGATGGTTTCGATGTCTTCCGCGTTTCTGCCCGTCGCTTTGAAATAATCGAGTGTTTTTTCGTCCACCGGAAAAAATCCCATCGTCGCGCCGTATTCGGGAGCCATATTCGCAATCGTCGCGCGGTCTGTGGCGTGAAGTTTTTGCGCGCCTTCGCCGTGAAATTCGACGAATTTGCCGACAACCTTTGCTTCGCGCAACATTTCCGTCACGCGCAAAACTAAATCCGTCGCCGTCGCGCCCTGCGGCAATTCGCCCGACAGATGAACGCCGATCACGTCCGGCGTTAAAATATAAACCGGCTGACCGAGCATTCCGGCTTCGGCTTCGATGCCGCCAACGCCCCAACCGACAATTCCCAAACCGTTAATCATCGTCGTGTGCGAATCCGTGCCGACTAATGTATCGGGATAATAAACGCCGTCTTTTTCAAACACGCCTTTCGCCAGATATTCGAGATTAACCTGATGCACGATGCCAATTCCGGGCGGAACGACGCGGAAACCGTTAAACGCCTGCGTTCCCCATTTCAAGAAACGGTAACGCTGTTCATTGCGTTTAAATTCCATCTCCATATTCTTTTGATACGCAAATTCAGAACCTGCAAAATCTACTTGCACAGAATGGTCAATCACCAAATCTACGGGAACAAGCGGCTCGATCACGCCGACATCTTTGCCCAAACGATCAACGGCGGAACGCATCGCGGCGAGGTCAACTAGCAGCGGAACGCCCGTAAAATCCTGAAGCAGAACGCGGGCGACGGTGAACGGAACTTCTTCGTTGCGGTCGGCGTTCGCACTCCAATTGGCGAGATGTTTGACATCTTCTTCGCTGATTTTTTCCCCGTCGTCAAAGTTCCGCAAAACCGATTCAAGCACGATACGAATCGAAATCGGCAAACACGAAATAGTAGCGATGCCTTCCTTTTCCAATTGCGGCAGCGAATAAAAAGTGCCGTCCGCGCCCGTTCCTGTTTTGAATGTTTGTTTGGTGTTAAAAAGATTATGTGTCATAGATTTTTGTGTTCCTCGAACTTGTCAGCAGAAATGTTAAGTTGCGTGTAAATCAATGCTTTAAGTTTAAGAGAGAGCGTCTAAAATTGCAACAAACGCCGTTTTGCGAAGTTATCTCTTTTCGTGCTTTAATGTTTAAGTCAATCTGCGTTATATTCGGCTTTTGTAGATTGTTTATTATTTACGAATAACATTTCAATTTACGATTAGCAATTCACGATTTACGAGTAAGAAATGAACGACGACGGCAGTAGTTACAATGAATTTAAAAAGGTTTTCCCCGCAAAAATATGTGAAAAACCTGACGCGCTTTCCCGCGCGTTTCCGTCGAAGTGTTTCCGAAAATAAATATTTTACTTATCTCGCCCTTTTAGGTCCCGGAATTATCGCTGCCAGCGCGGGCAACGAAGCCAGCGGTATCGCCACCTATTCTTCTGCCGGTGCGGATTACGGCTACACGCTTTTGTGGGCGTTTGTTCCGATGACGATTTGTTTTATCGTCGCGCAGGAAATGTGCGTGCGAATGGGCGTTGTTACGGGACAAGGTTTAGCTGATTTGATCCGCGAACAATTCGGTGTACGCTGGACGGCACTCGTGATGCTCGCGCTTTTGATTGCGAATACGGGAATTATTATCGCCGAATTCGTCGGCATCGCGCAGGCTTCCGAACTTTTCGGCATTTCGCGTTACATTACAATCCCGATGACGGCAATTATTGTTTGGTGGCTGATCGTCAAAGGCACGCCGAAACGGGTTGAACAAGTTTTTCTGTTGATGTCGCTGTTGTTTTTGACGTACATCGTTTCGGCATTTCTCGCCAAACCAGATTGGGAACAAGTCGGAAGAGAATTCGTTTCGCCAAGTTTTACGTTTGAAACAGGTTATCTTTTTACGATTATGGCGTTAATCGGAACAACTATTACGCCGTTTATGCAGGTTTTTATCCAATCTTCCGTTGTCGAAAAAGGAATGGACAAGGAAGATTATCCAATCGCCCGCGCCGATGCGATAATCGGCGTAATTTTTGCCAATTTAATCGCGTTTTTTATCGTCGTTTCAACCGCTGCGACGCTTCACACGCAGGGCATCAAGCTCGAAAATGCCGCCGACGCCGCGCAAGCTCTCGTGCCGGTCGTCGGGCAGTATGCGAAATATCTTTTCGCTCTAGGACTTTTGGGTGCGTCAATGTTGGCGATGGCAGTTTTACCATTGGCGACGGCTTATTCGTTGAGCGAAGCGTTGGGTTTTGAAAAAGGTCTTTCGCATTCTTTTCGGGAAGCACCGATTTTTCTCGGCATTTTTACGGCTTTAATTTTGATCGGCGCAACCGTCGCGCTGATTCCGGGCATTCCGCAAATCAAATTGTTGGTTTTTACCCAATCAATCAACGGACTTCTGTTGCCCGTGATTCTCGTGGCGATTGTGCTTCTGTCGAGCAACCGCGAGATAATGGGTGATTATAAAAACTCGTTTTTATTTAATTCTCTGGCTTGGGTAATCACGATTATCGTTTCCATATTGTCTCTTTTGTTGATTGCTACTACGATTATTGATATTTTCTAAATTCGATATGAATGTTTCAGGCTTGCAAAAAAAGTTTTTTGTTTTAATCGTTCTCGCCGTAACGATTATTCTGACGCTGATTCTGTTCAAATTTGTCGAACCGACGCTTCGGCAATATGTCGAAAACATTTTTAGTTCAACCGACAAAAAAATGGGCGACACCGCCGTAGTTTTGTTTGACAATTTGATTCCGATCGTAAAAATCCTGCTCTGGATGGTTTTGGTCGTCGCGTTCGTTCGATTTTTGAATACTTTGATTTTTTCGACCTTTTTGAGTTCGAGCCAGTATGAAGTGTCGAATCTGCTGCGAAATGTCATCTCAATCGTAATTTTTATCGTCGCTTTTTTTATACTTTTGCAGACTCAGTATTCGACGGCTTACGAAAAACTTACGCCGATTTTTACGGGTTCGACGATCATCGCCGTTGTTCTCGGTTTGGCTTTGCAGGACACGCTCGGTAATCTTTTTGCTGGTTTGGCGATGCAGGCAGATCAACCTTTTCAAGTCGGCGACGTAATTTCGATTCCGAACAAAGGCATCGGTGTCGTCGAAGACATCTCGTGGCGCGGCGTAAAAATTCGTACTTTTCAGAACAAACTTTTGATCATCAGCAACAGCGTTCTCGGCAAAGAAGCAATTGAAGTCGCGCCGCGCGAAAATCTGAATGCGCGGCTCGTATTTTTCAACACGCTTTATGCCAATTCGCCGACAAACACTATTCAAGCGGTGCGCGAAGCCGTTCGTCAAGTAGAAAATGTTTCTCAAAAAATTCGCCCGATTGTCCGCGTCCGCAATCTCGGCGATAACGGCATTGATTGGGAAGTTAAATACTGGACTGAAAATTACGCGAAACACAACGAAACCGACGCGCTTATTCGTCAGCGAATCTGGTATGTATTTCAGCGCGAAAACATCCAATTCGCTTACCCGACGCGGACAATTCACGTCGAAACCAAATCGCAGGAAGATGCTTTTGTCGAAACCGACAATGCAATTTTTGAAAGGTTAAATAATATCTCGATCTTCTCGCCGCTTGACGACGAAGAAGTCAATTTACTTGCCAACGCCAGCGCAGTCAGAGTTTTCGCACCCGATGAAAAAATTGTTCGGAAAGGTCAGAAAGGAAATTCGATGTTTGTCATCCATCGCGGTTCGGTTTTTATCCAAATCAGAGAAGACGGCAAACCGAAAAAAATAAAAACTCTGCACGAAGGCGAATTTTTCGGCGAAATGGGACTTTTCACCGGAGAGCCGCGCACGGCAACCGTCATTGCGGAGGAAGAAACCGAAGTTTTGGAAATAAATCATTTATGTTTAAAGCCGATTTTGGAGAGCAATCCTGAACTCGTTGAAAGTTTCAGCAGATTAATCGAAGAACGACGCGCACTTTTGCTCGAACAGATGGACGAACTTAAAACCACGAAACAAATAAACGAAGTCGGTGTTTTTAATTCAATCAAAAAGTTTTTCGGTTTGAAAAATTAGCCGGAACGCAACCTTAAAGGCGAAAGGATAAAAGCGAAGAGCGAAAGTAAAAATTGTTTTACTTTCGCTCTTCGCTTTTATTTTTAATAGTCGTTATTTGATTTCTTCAAATTAAGACTTTCAAATTTTAGTAAATATTAAAATTATATTCGACAACCGCAGTAGTCGGAATCGGCACACCGTTTCTTTTCGCCGGTTCAAAGCGGATTTGTCGCGCGGCGGCAATCGCTTGCTCGGTCAAACCGTAGGGCAGACCGGAAACAGGTGAAATACTTCCGATTTGTCCCGAAGCCGAAAATGTTACGCGCAGACGAACCGTTCCCTGAACTTGATTAGTTCGCGCCTGATCCGTGTAACTGGCTTTCGGTTTGGAAATGAACTTAATTTTTTCGGTTACGCCGACTTTAACCGGCGGCGGCGGCGCATTGTCGCCTCTAACGGAATTTCCGGAATCCCTGCCGTTACCGTTGCCGTCACCATCACCGCCGCCGCTGCCGGAACCGTTTCCTGAACCTTGTCCCAAACCTTTTCCGCTCCCTTGTCCAGTTCCGTTGCCCGAACCTTGTCCGCCGCCTTTGCCCATTCCGTCTGACGGTTTGAGACCGAATTTAGCATTCGGATCGCCATAAGGTTCATCTGTCGGTTTAATCGTTTTATTGCCCTGCGTTGTGGCAATCATTTTCAAATCGAAGTCTTTTTGCGGAATCGTTTTAGTCGGTGTAATCAAAGGTGGATCAGGCGTTTGCGTGGCAAGTCTTCCTCTTGAAGTCGGCGTTTCTTCTTCACGTCCGCCGCCGCCGCCGCCGCCGCTGTTTTTGTCGGCTTTCGGTTTCGGTTCTTCTTCAACCACCATTGGAACTTGGTCAACTATCGGCACGAGAGTCAACAATTGATCATCACCGATTGCACCAATCAGAAGCGGATGATTGAAAATCGAATAAATCATTCCGCCTGCGGTCAGAGTCAACATCAGAATCAACGCCCCAAGTAAAAGTCCGTTGCGCTGTTTGACATTTTTTTCCTGAATTACGGTAATGTGATAACCGTCGTCGGCTGGAATTTTTTTATATGCCGACGGTTGATATTGATAATTTTCTGTCTGAGATTGATTATCGTTTCCATTCGCGCCAACCGTTGCCGCCGCTGCAAAAGTTTCGGGTTCGTCCGCTACGGCTTCCACCGTTGAATCTTCAAAAACTTCCGCCTTCGGGTCGTCAAAAATCTCAGGTTCGACATCAGTTTGTTCAAAATTTGAAGCATCTGCAAATGTTTGCGTTTCACCGACGGTTGAAAAAGCCATCGTATCGGCAACTATTGCCGGTTCGACTGTTGGAGATGTTTCAGATATTTCGGGCAAATGCGCGTAGGCGATCATATTATCGTTATCCGCTGTGATCGGCTTAATTTCTTCCGCCTCGACGGTATCTCTAAGCGGATTCATCTCGAACGCTTCCATAGCGTTGCCGCAATTTGGGCAAAATGCAAATTTTTCGGCAAAGCTTTCTTCACACGCCGCACAATACTTAACTATTTTTCCCATCTTTCTAACCTCTCAAACTTTTTATACTTGTTTTCACAAACTTCAAACTGTTTCACCATTATAAACTCGTTATTTTTATATGTTAAGTTTTTTCGGGAATTTTTCAACTTAACATTTTACAGGATACAACATTTTCATAGATGCTTTAACCGTTTGACGCGATGCCTGCGGACATCTAAAATTTTCTTTTC
>JBDTSO010000114.1:0-8399 GCA_039931085.1 Acidobacteriota bacterium
AATGACATTCGGCGTGGTTTTATTTACTTTGCTCGCTCAAGGGACGACGATGCAGTTTTTGATGATGCGTCTTGGAATCGGCGTTGCTCCGCCGCTCGAACTCGAATACGAACGACGGCACGGGCGTTTGATCGCCGCGCAAGCTGCTTTCCGCCGCATCAAGGAAATGTATCTGGGAAATTTATTTTCATTAACAATTTGGCAGGAAATCGAACCGAAATTACAAAAACAAATCGCCGACGCGCTCGCTTCACAAAACGAATTGCTCAAAAAACACCCGGAACTGCAATTTGAAGAACGCGAAGACGCACAGCGCGAAGGCTTAAACGCCCAACGCGCGGCTTTGGCGAAAATGCTCAGCGGCGGCTTGATTTCCGATATGATTTATGACGAACTAATAACCGAAATTGACGAAATAATCACTCGTTTGCCCAATGCCGCTTTAAAACCCGAACAAACGGTGGAAGCAGTTTAGTAACGCACTTCAAAAAAGATTTATAGCCAGAACGCTTCTTGAGCAGTTATTGATTAAATGTGTAGGAAAAACGGGCAGAAGGGCGCGATTCTTAAAGGCGAAAGGCGAAAGTCAAAGGGATAAAGTAAGAATTATTTCTTTACCTTTCGCCTTTCGCCTTTAAATTAGTTTGCGGAACTTGGTTTCGATTTAACGACAATTAAATTTTGCCAGTCGAGATTATCTAAAACCCGGTTAATATTTTTTATAATTTCCGCCAAATCGTCATCGGATTTGACGTTTTTAAGCGCGTCGTCAATGACCATTTGCAGATGTCGCGCGACGTTTTCGAGCCGCGTTTGACGGTCTTCGGGCAGTAAATGTATTTGTTTATTATGTAAATCTTTTCCGTCACGAAGGCGGAGCGCAATTTTTTCGAGCGATTGCAGCATTCCTAAAATAATCGCCACGTTGCTCAAGGCGTTTTGGCGCGTTTGGTTAAACGTTAAATCGAGCAAATCTACGAAAGAAGGACTTTTTGAAATGACGTGCAGACGGTTGTCGGCAAAGCGAAAATGCGTCGGAAACGGACGCGCGGCGAGATGCGAAACAATCGCCGTCAGATAATCAATGCAGATAACCGCCGTCGTCGTATCATTTACGCCGGGCGAAAGTGCCTTCATTACGATGTCAACGATCTGACGAATGCCGAACGCCGCGTCCTGATCAATCGTGCGGAAATTATCAATGGAATAAATGTCATTTATTTGTGCGGTGAATTTGTCATCGAGAACAAGTTTATTTTCAGAAAAGTAAGCAGTTACGGCGACGAGCGGCGCACCCGCGATAACGAATTCCCCGACACCGTGTTCCATTCGCACGATGATTTTGCGCGTTCGCGTAAAATCAAGCAGACTTTCGATGTCAATATTTTGAATATAGCCGGTTTTCGTCGCCGAAACGGATTGCCAAACTAATTCCGCTTCAAGTTTTTTGAGATTTTCGATTTCTTCATCGGGCGCGTTGATGCCCAAATGATGCGGAAAAAGCTCGTCAATCACTTCAATTGTTTCGTCATAAACCGCCGCGATGATCGAAGAAGCCTGAATCGAAACGGCAATGTGATGAATAAAAAAAATCAAAAAGCCGATGCCGACGAGCGCGAGCAGAACGCCGACGATGACGGCGATTGACGGCACGAAAATATTATTGTCGTCGCCGCCGCGAATCGTTCGCAAAACGACGATGCAGTAAGTGAAAATGCCGACGAAAACACCGAGAACGACTTGATTGATCTGGTCACGCATAAAATTCCGCAAAATGCGCGGCGTGTATTGTGTCGAGGCGAGCGACAGCGCGACGATGACTATCGAAAATACGATTCCGGCGACGGTTATCATCGAACCGGCAACGGTGGCGAGCATATCGCGCGAACCGGACGGTTCGACACCGAACAGTCGAGGATAACCGTTGATCCAATTGCCGCCGATTTGCTTGTCGAATTCCACCAAAACTAGCGCGGAGACGATGCTTCCGGCAACAATTAATCCGGGTAGAAACCACAAACTTGAATTTAAATCGAGCCACAATTTCCTTAATCTGTTCATAGTTTTTTGAGTATTGAATTTTTATTATCACTTAGTTGAAAGCGGTGCAAATAGAAATTTAAAAAATTTCATTCGAGGTAGCAGATAACTGATGAATGAAAGATTAAATCTACCAATTATCACCTTTCATCTATCAACTATTTCGAATGATAATTTGCACAATCCGCACTTAATTTTAGTTTGACACGAGCAGAATTTGATTTTACTCAAAATTCGCCGCGCCGACGAAATCCGATGAGCCGTTTGCCGAAATCAATAATGATTTTTTCAAAAACTTCTCAAGACGGTCGCTGTTGATTATGATAAAATTATAGCTTGTTTCATTCTTTTCTAACATCACTTTTTGAAGAAACGATTCAAAATTCGGAAAATATACAAATTTTTTATTCTTAACGCGAACTTTTCGATCCGAACGAGAGCTATGAATTTTTTCTTAACTGCCGCACCGAATCATTCGGCGAAAATACTGTTGACGCTGTTTATTATGTTCGTTTCGGCGAAGATTGCCGCCGAAATTTTCGAGCGTCTGCGTCAACCGGCGGTTGTCGGCGAAATTCTCGCCGGAGTAATCGTCGGCGGCAGCGTTTTGGGTTGGGTTGAACCGTCGGAATTTACAAATCTGCTCGCCGAAATCGGCATTGTGTTTTTATTATTTACAGTCGGTTTGGAAACAAAACCGTCGGCGATTTTGAAAGTCGGAAAAATCGCCGCGCTCGTGGCGATTCTCGGAATAATAATACCATTTCTCGGCGGTTATCTTTTGATGATCTCGTGGGGCAGCAGCAATATTCAAGCGGTTTTCATCGGCACGGCACTGGTGGCAACTTCAGTCGGAATCACGGCTCGCGTGCTGCAAAGACTCGGTTTGCTGGACGCGCCGACTGCCCGAATAATTTTGGGCGCGGCTGTTATTGATGATATTCTCGGTTTGATTATTCTTTCCATCGTTTCGAGTTCGGCGCAGGGCGCAATAAATTATCTGGAAATTGTTACGACAACCGTTTTAGCCATCGGTTTTACTCTTTTTATCGGTTCCGTCGGCGCGAAACTGATGACTTTTCTCGCGCCGAGCATCGAGCGTCTGAAAATCGGCGATTCTTTTTTCGTCTTCAGTTTAATTTTATGTCTGGGCTTGTCGGTGGCGGCAATTTATATCGGCGTGGCGGCGATAATCGGCGCGTTTCTGGCGGGAATGGCACTTGCCGAAGCGAGCGAAAAAGTAAAATTTATTCACAAACAAACCAACGCCGTAACCGAATTTCTCGTGCCTTTTTTTCTCGTCAATATAGGAATGCAGTTAAAATTGGACGTTTTTGAAAATCCGTCTATCATCGCTCTGGCTGTTTTGGTAACAGTAATCGCTTTATTTTCCAAGTGGATCGGCTGCGGTTTGGCGGCGATGTCTTTGGGATGGAGAAGGGCGGCGCAGGTCGGTATCGGAATGTCGCCGCGCGGCGAATTCTGCGTTGTCGTCGTGCAAATCGGACTCGGACTCGCCGTAATTGACGATGCGCTCTACGGAGTCGTGCTGTTTATGGTCGTGGCGACGACTTTGATCGCGCCGCCGCTTTTGAAATATTTATTCTCAGACGAAGACGCGGCAAAAGGCACAATTGACAGGGAAGATGCCGGCGGCATCGTCGCGCAGGGCGATTTTTGCAAACTTGGATAAAAATATTATTTGTTTTCAAGCAGTAAAATTAAAATTTATTATGATTAAACAACTCTGCATCCGCATCGCGGAGTTTTTTATTAGAAATTCAGATAACAATTTATGAGAGAACCCAAAGACGAACAAAATGAAGAATCCGAAAAGGATAAACCGGATTTAACGGCGGACGAGGAAAAGCAAGTCGAGGAACGCGGCACGCCGCGGGCGGCGGTAGTTTATGAAACCGTTCGGGAAGAAGGCGAGTTTGAATTAAAACGCAAGTCTACGTCGCTCTTTTGGTCGGCACTCGCGGCGGGACTTTCGATGGGTTTTTCGCTTGTTTCCGAAGGTTTGCTTCGTTCCCATCTACCCGATACCGAATGGCGACCGCTTATTTCCAAGTTCGGTTACAGCATCGGATTTTTAATCGTCATTCTCGGTCGCCAGCAGTTATTTACGGAAAATACGCTGACCGTTGTATTACCGCTGCTTTTGCGTAAAAATGTCGAAACTTTGTTGTGTGTTCTTCGGCTGTGGGGAATCGTTTTTGTTACGAATATAATCGGCGCGTTGATTTTCGCATATGTCGTCGCGCATACCGATATTTTTCACGCCGACGTAAAACAAATTTTCGGCGAAATCGGGCGAGAGGCGATGCAGGGAACTTGGCTGACGATTTTTCTGCGGGCGATTTTTGCCGGTTGGCTGATTGCGATGATGGTCTGGCTTTTGCCCGCCGCCGACAGCGCGAAGGTTTGGATAATTATTATAATGACTTATCTGGTCGCGCTCGGCGGTTATTCGCACATCATCGCCGGTTCGGTAGAAGCCGGTTATGCGGTAATGACGGGTTTTGCCGATTGGTCAACTTTTCTGGTCGGCTGGATGCTTCCGACGCTGCTCGGCAACATCGTCGGCGGAGTTTCGCTCGTCGCGGTTCTCGGACACGCGCAGGTTGTCAACGATAGGCAGAAGGAAAGTGTATAAATACGGAAAATTGCGGGAAGTTGCAGATTTTTTACTCCTAAAATATCCGCAACTTCCCGCAATTTTTTAGAACCGTCTATTGAATTGTCGAGAGAACTTCCACGCCTTCAAATTTGAACGGCGATTTTGTGCTAATATCAATACTTTCATCGAGAAAAGCCAAAACTTCTTCAAAACGCATCGGTTTGGAAAAAAAGTAGCCTTGCGCGCCTTCGCAGTTGAGTTTTTTCAACTGGTTGAGCTGAACTTCGTTTTCGATGCCTTCGGCGATAATTTTCATTCCCATATTTCGCGCCATCATTACAATTATTTCGACGATTTCAATGTTCTCGCCGTTTTCTCCGATTGGAGAGATAAACGACTTATCAATCTTTAAGGTGGAAATCGGAAGCTGCATCAAATAGCTCAGATTCGAATAGCCTGTGCCGAAATCGTCAATATTTATTTCGATGCCGAAGTCGCGCAGTTGGTAAAGCATTTCAACGGCTTTTTCCTTATATTCGAAAAAGACCGATTCGGTTATTTCGAGCTTGAGCAGGTGCGGAGGGAATTCGGTTTCTTCTAAAATCAGCTTTATTCTCTTAACCAAATCGGTTTGCGCGAATTGTCTGCAAGATAGATTGACGCTGACGAAAAGGCGTGATTCATCAGTCAAATTTTTATTGATAAATTGCATTTGCGAACACGCTTGACGCAGAATCTGGTCGCCGAGCGTGTCAATCAATCCGATTTCTTCCGCCAGACAAATAAATTTATCGGGCGATAACAAACCGAGTTCTTTGTGATCCCAACGTGCGAGTGCTTCAAAACCTTCAATCTTATCTGTTGTTAAAGAATAAATCGGCTGGTAATGAACACACAATTCATCTCTGTCCAACGCCCGCCGCAAATCCGTTTCAAGCTGCAAGGTCGCTTTGACGGCTTCGTGCATATTTTGGTCAAAAACTTCGTGACAGGCACGTCCGGCGCGTTTCGCCTGATACATTGCCGTGTCCGCATCGCGCATCATATCTTCGGGTGAGAAATGTTCTTCCGAGCGGTGCAAAATTCCGATGCTTGCCGAACTGTAAATTTCGTTTCCGCTTAAATCGAACGGCATCGCAAACTTTTCCTGAAGGCGTTCCGCAATTCCGACAACTTCTTTTATTTCGTATTCGCCCTCGACGAGAATAGTAAATTCGTCGCCGCCGAGTCGCGCTACAATGTCGTCAGGTCGCAGACACTCTGACAGACGTTCGGCAATTCCGATCAACAGTTGGTCGCCGATCAGATGTCCCAAACTGTCGTTGACGACTTTGAAACGGTCAAGATCAATAAATAATACGCTGACTTGATAATTCGGATTTTTAGCTACTTTGTTTAACGCTTGTTCGAGCCGCGACATAAAAAACGCGCGATTGGGTAGATTGGTCAGCGCATCGTGCGTTACTTCGTATTGCAGACAGTCTTCAATTAATTTTTTGGCAGAAATATCTTGAATTTGAAAAATCAGATTCGGCTGATCGGATTTCGTATGTTCAGCGGCAGAAACGCTCCACAAAGTCCACACAATTTGTTGGTTTTTATGAACATATCGCTGCTCCATCTGACAGGTCAGGATTTTGCCAAACAGTAATTCGTTGACTTTCTTGAGCGCGTCTCCCAAATCCTCGCCGAAAAGCATTGATTGAAAATCAGTTTTGAGAAGTTCTTCTTCCGTATAACCGAAAATTTCGCAAAGCGCGTGATTAACTTTCAGCCATTTGCCCGACGGCGAAACCAGAGCGATGCCGATGGGCGCAAAGTCGAACGCGCTCCTAAATCGTTCTTCCGATTCACGAAGTGCCAGCGATTGTTCCTGCAGAATTCCGGCGTGTTTTTCGGCTTGTTCGGCTTGTAATACAATCATTTCAATATTTTCCAGATACATCCGGTATGTTAAATAAATAAAGAATATTATCGGAAAAGAAATCAAAATCACGCTGAAACCGACAAGATCAGACAATTGAAGCAAAATACCCGCGCTGACCGCGCCGACAAAATAAGTGATAAATATCCAAGCATATTTTATTTTCCACGTTTCCCAGAGCGGCATTTCACTTTTCAGTGCGCCGTAAATCGAGGCGAAAATCGTGTTGGCAAGAAAGTATGTTAAAGCCATAATTGCCAGCGCGAGGACAAAATTATCCAAATTTTCACCTTGTCCGTGCAGTTGTTCTTGCGTATATAAACCGAAAATTTTCAAAACCACAAAGACAATTGTGGCAGAAAGGGCTACCAATGCAGTGTTAAAAAAGACGGTAAATTTTTTGTTGCAGAAACGCCACGACGAGAAAAACGCCTCGAACGCCGCTAAAACAATCGCGGTTTCGCCGCCGTACATCAGCAGCGCGAGAAAAATAAAAGTGTCTGAAACGGCAATGTGCGATTTAAATCTCGGAATCTGCAGCGTAATGCGTGAGCCGAATCCGATGGTGAAAACAACGAGAACTAAAAATTTGAAATCGAAGCTGGCAAAAGGTAAATTATAAAAAGCCATTGCCAAACAAATAAAACCGAGGGTGAGAATCACCGACATATAGTTGTTGGTTTTCGATTGTGTGTTCATAGGCGGCGGTTTGTTTGGAGTTGAGAGTGATTCAAAAGGTGACGGAAGCGAATGTTATGAATTTCCAAAACCTGAAACGGCTTTTGATTGTTGCAAAAAAGAGGAAGGTTTGATTAAAACCTCCTTGATTATGCCGCAGAAAAAACTTTTTATCTATCATTTTTTTTGTTAAATAAAAATGGTCGTACAGGTGTTCGTATTTTTGTAACCCGCTTTTTCAAAACTACGATGAGCCGATTTGAAGTCAATATTTGTCAGCATACAAATATGCTGTTTGTGGCTTAATAATTCCAAGCTCAATTTTGCCAAACAACTTGCGCCGATGCCTTTGCCGCGCATTTCCGGTGCGACGTAGATGCCTTCCAAATAATAGACATCATCGGCTTCGCAAACGATGTCAGCTTTGAAAAGAAGTTTGCCGTCTTCAAAAACTACGAAGGTGCGCTCTTTCTCAATTCTTTTCAAAGCGCGTTTGAGAAAACCTTCGCGGTCTCTGACGAGCGGGTTAATCCCACTTTCCGCAAAAGCGACTTCGGCGTGCGCTTCGGCAACCTGTTCGAGTTCTTCGGCTTTGGCAAGACGAACATCCCATTGACATTCCTGCACTAGAAAAGGGAAGTTGAGTTCAAAGAGCATTTCTTCGCAAACCAGACGCGGCTGGGAAGCGTCGCCAGTGAAATACTTCCAAAAAGTTTCGGTCGTATTTCCGCTCGACATCATCACGTGAATCGGCGTTTCCGAAGTGCGGGCGATGATGGCGAACGCTTGCAGAGAATCCGTCGAGCGCGATTCGATAATTGTCGTATGACCGATCAGCGCGACACCTTCGAGCGTTCCTTTCGTGCTGCGATAACCGTAGTATTTACCGCGATTATCCGCGCTTTCCAAACCGTTGTCCCGAATAAAACTCGTCATTACAACCGTATGCACAGGAGATTTTGCAAGAAATTCAAGAACTTCGCTCTCGTCGGCATTTGTCAGCAGTTGCAGTCTTTCCAAATCGGGAACTGTTTGAACAAATCCCGGAGGAAAAGAATTTTCGTTTCGATAATAAGCTGTGTTTGCAGCAATTTGTGTGTTCATAGTGATTCTCCTTAGTAATTCAATCTCCTT
>JBDTSO010000115.1:0-8359 GCA_039931085.1 Acidobacteriota bacterium
TTTCTGACTTTTCAAATTACCGGCGTTTATTTTAACGATCCGGCAACTTCGTGGCGTTACGTTTTTTTGTGCGGTCTGATTCCGGCGTTCGTTGCATTTGCAGTGCGCGTTTTCGTCAAAGAACCCGAACGATGGAAACGTGTCGCGGGCGAAGAAACGACGGCGAAACTGCGCGAACTTTTTTCGCCGCAATTTATTCGCCTGACGATCAGCGGTTTTTGTATGGCGATCACCGCGCTGATTATGTGGTGGAGCTGCAACGCATTTATTCCCGTCGTCGCCAAAGGTCTCGCGGCGCGTGAAGCACTGCTGAATAATTTCGACTTAAAAGCAAGCGAACTACTCGGTCAGCAATGGGTAAAAACGGCGACGAACAGTTTTAATCTCGGCGGTTTGCTCGGCACACTTTTAACTATTCCGGCGGCGAAATTTCTCGGTCGCAAGAAAATGTTTTTCATTTATTTTCTGCTTTCGGCGGTTTCGATTATGGCGGCGTTCGGACTCGATCTCGAACCGCACACGCGGCTTTATATGTATTTCCCGATTGGTTTGACGGTTTTCGGCGTGTTCGGCAGTTTTACATATTATCTGCCCGAACTTTTCCCGACTCGTCTGCGCGGAACGGGCGCGGGATTTACATACAATATCGGCAGATTAGTCGCCGCCGTCGGACCGTTTCTCGTCGGGAGCATTGCGGCACGCGGCGCGAACGCGCTCGACAGCGCGATGAATGTTTTGTTCTGGGTTGGAATCGTGCCGATAATCGGTCTTTTAACTTTACCGTTTGTGATTGAAACGAAAGGTCGTGAATTGATTGATTGAATCTCGAAATTACCAGCGGTGATATGCCGGATGACCTTCTTTGACGATGACGAATGTGCCTTTGCACGTCGCACAAACTTTGTCATTGGCGATTAATTCGGCTTCGACGGCGGCGGTTGTATCGGTTGATTCGACGACTTTTGCCTTTAAATAAATTGTCGCATCACTTGGTGTCGGGCGCAGAAGTTTGACTGAATAATTTGCCGTAACGGTGCAGTCGGGCGCGTCTTTGCCGTTTTTTTTCATCAAATAATGTGCCGCCGTCCAGTTTGAATGACAATCGAGCAGAGAACCGATGATGCCGCCGGAAAGCATTCCGGGAAATGCCTGATGATGCTCACGGGCGTGCCATTCGGCGATATATTCGCCGTTTGACTCAAAACTTTTGATTTGTAAGCCTTTTTCATTCACTGCGCCGCAACCGAAACAAATGCCGTTCGGCGCATAGGTTTCCTGTAATGATTTTTCGCTGGTCATAATAATTTTTCTCCAGATGATACTAATTCGGACGGAATTGATATTTTACAACAAATCGTATGGAACGAAACTCTTTGAGTAAATTGAAAATTCGTTATTTTCGGACTACCCCGCAGCAAGCTGACGGGGCATTCGCCCGAAAATTTTTGCCCAAAGCGGCAAAACCACGAATTTTCTAAGAACTAAGAAGTTACACCCTTTCAGGGTGGATAAGGAAACCCCGAAGCAAGCTATCGGGGAATTCTTTTCGATTAAAATGATGAATTCAAAATTATACAATATCGGCTATCAAATTGAATCGCAATCTGCAGGGGCAACGGATTAAGTTTTCAAACAAAATGCGCTTTTGCCAATACTTATCGGCAAAAATTGTTTGCTAAAAGAGTTGAACTCAACAAAGACAAAGACAAAATTTTATGAGAGAATTTTTTTATTAAAAGGGGGAATAATTATGCCGCAAACACCGCATATCGAAAAACATTTTACGTCGGGCGAAATCGTACGCGATATTGTCATCGGGATGGCGGACGGTTTGACCGTTCCGTTTGCGCTGGCGGCGGGGCTTTCGGGTGCGGTTTCTTCGACGGCGATAATTGTAACGGCGGGATTTGCCGAAATTGTCGCCGGTTCGATTGCGATGGGTCTCGGCGGTTATCTCGCCGGAAAATCCGATGTCGAGCATTACGACAGCGAATATAAACGCGAAATGTATGAAATTAGCGAAATGCTCGAACACGAAAAGGATGAAGTGGTTGAGATTTTTGAAAATTACGGAATGACGCGGGCGGAAAGCATTCCGATTGTCGAAACATTGGCGCAGCGTCCGAATGACTTTGCGGATTTTATGATGCGTTTTGAACTCGGACTGGAAAAACCCGATGCAAATCGCGCTCTGCAAAGCGGCGCGACGATTGGCGGAGCGTATATTTTCGGCGGTTTGATTCCGCTCGCTCCATATATAATTTTGTCCGAAGCGCATATCGCTCTGCTTTGGTCGGTGGTTATTACCGTTATCGCGCTTTTCATTTTCGGTTATGTAAAAGGCACGTTTACCGGAACGAAGCCCGTCAAAAGCGCGATTCAAACCTGCTTGATCGGAAGCATCGCGGCGGGAGTGGCTTTTTTGGTCGCGCGTTTGATCAGCGGTTAGAATTAAATTCAAAATTGGAAAAGTAAAACGAACAGTGATGAAAAATAGCTATTATTTTCGCTGTTATATTTTTTACAAATTCGCTTTTCCATATTTTCAGTTTCCCGCCTTTTCACTTTTTTACCGTCTTTCCTGTATTCTATTTGTTTGATAGTTTTTTATTCAGTCATTTTTTAATAAACGGAGATTATATGAGCGTAGAAGTTGTGATGCCGCAAATGGGCGAATCCATTACAGAAGGGACAGTTTCAAAATGGTTGAAACAGGTTGGTGAAAAAGTCGAAAAAGACGAAACGCTGCTGGAAATTTCAACCGACAAGGTTGACGCGGAAGTTCCATCGCCGGTGGCAGGCATTTTACTGGAAATTCGCACGAATGAAGGCGAAACCGTCGAAGTCGGAACGGCAGTCGGCATTTTAGGCGAAGAAGGCGAGACGGCGGCGGAAGTCCAAAGTCCAAAGCCCCAAGTCCAAAGTCAAGCTGAAACAATGCAGATTGAAGAGCCGAAAGCAGAAGAACCTGAACAATCTGAAACTGTCGAACAAACGCAGACTGCGTCAGCCGCTTCATCCAATTCTGCCAACTCGGAAAATTCGACGGAAGTCGTGATGCCGCAAATGGGCGAATCCATTACCGAAGGCACGGTTTCAAAGTGGCTCAAAGCCGTCGGCGATAAAATTGAGAAAGACGAACCGCTTTTGGAGATTTCGACCGACAAAGTTGACGCGGAGGTTCCATCGCCGGTGGCGGGAACTTTACTTGAGATTCGCACGAATGAAAACGAAACCGTCGAGGTCGGCGCGGTTGTCGGTTTGGTCGGCGCGGAAGGCTCAACAGTCCAAAGTCCAAAGTCCAAAGTCCAAAGTCAACCTTCTGCTGCCGGACAAATGCAAGCCGAACAGCAAACGGCTCAGGCAACAAGCGCAGTCGCTTCGGCTCAGACAAGTGTTTCGATGCCCGCCAAAGAAAGAGTTGAAATCGAAGAAAGTGAAGGCAGAAGCTATGATTATCAGCGTCCCGAAGCCATCGAAGACGCGCAAACAAACGGCAAATCGAACGGTAAAATGTCGCTCGAAGATTTGCGCCGCACGAAATCCAGCCCGCTTGTCCGCAATATCGCCAAAGAACACGACGTTGATATTTCGCGTATTGAAGGTTCGGGAATGAGCGGTCGTGTAACGAAAAAGGACATTTTATCGTTTATCGAATCCGGCGCAGCACTTCGTCCGCAGGATTTGCTTCGCAAAGATGCTCCGACTGCGCCGCAAAGCGTTCCGCAAACTCAAACGCAGCCCGCACAAAAACTTGCGTTTTCAGCGGCGGCGACAATGCCTTCCGGCGCGGATAGAGTCGAACCGATGTCCGTGATGCGTAAGAAAATCGCCGAACATATGACGTTTTCAAAACAAACTTCGGCGCACGTAACCAGCGTTTATGAATTTGATATGACAAACGTGGCGAAGTTTAGAAACAAAAATAAAGCGGAATTTCAAACGCGCTACGGAACGAAATTATCGTATATGCCGTTTATTTTTCAAGCCGTTACGCAGGCATTGCGGCAGTTTCCGATTGTCAATTCGCAAGTTTCGGGCGATCAAATCATTTATAAAGGCGATGTTAATCTGGGAATGGCGGTCGCGCTCGATTGGGGTTTGATCGTTCCGGTTATTAAACGCGCCGATCAATTATCTTTATCGGGTTTAGCTTTGACGGCAAATGATTTGGCTGATCGTGCGAGAACGAAAAAGTTGATGCCCGACGAAGTTGCGGGCGGAACATTTACGATTACGAATCCGGGCGTTTTCGGCGGACTTTTCGGAACGCCGATTATTAATCAGCCGCAAGTGGCGATTCTTTGTGTCGGTACAATCGAAAAGCGCCCAAAAGTTATTACAACCGACGACGGTGATGATGTGATTGCAATTCGTTCGATGGCATATTTCGCTTTGACATACGATCATCGCGTCGTTGACGGCGCAGATGCTGAAAAATTCTTGTCATTTATGAAAAATTATCTGGAAACGACGCAATTCACGTTGTAATCTACGATAACAATTTAACTGAAAGCGCGAAAACACAATGGTTTTCGCGCTTTTTTAATGTCAATTCATCTGAATCAAATGCGAACACAATTTGGCAAATCATTTTTAACTGCATCAACAGGAAACATTCTCTACTTTGTAGTTGCCGGATAAGTTTTTTGCAAACTGCTCTTTCAATACATACTTAAAAGAATTTGCAACTTTTTGGCACGTTAATTGTTTAATACTTTATTTTGTAGAATGACCAAATGAAATAATGCCCGGAGAAAGATAGATTGGGACACAAAAAATATTAAAGGCAAAAAAATGTTTGGTAATTTAGAATTTTTATTTATAATAAATTTTTAACAACCTGACGAGTCAGGTTGTCGTCCCAAAGAGTTACTTTCTCCCAAGATTAAATTTTAATTAGGAGTGTAAAATATGTTCAAGAAAATTCCGGTGTTACTTTTAGCTTTATTAGTAGGTTCGATAGGTGTTTTTGCACAAACTGCACAAACGCAAACTACACAAACACAAACTGCACAAAATACGCAGATGCGTAATTTAACCGGCGGGCAGAAATATAAAATTAAGGGTGTTATCGTTTCCAGAGACAACAACAGTTTTACGGTTCGTGATAGTGTCGGCGTTGACACGCGGGTAGTTATCAGCCCGAACACGAGTATTAAAACGAAAGGCGGATTCTTCGGCGGCGGTGACAGAATCGCATCCGACCAAGTTATTCGCGGATTGAATTTACAGGTTGAAGGTCGCGGCGATAATGCGGGCAGTTTGTCGGCAGAGAAAATTCGTTTCGACGATGATGATTTGCGTGTCGCTCAGTCAATTCAAAGCCGCGTTGCGCCGGTTGAAGATCGAGTAACGCAAACCGAACAGAACGCCGAGCGTCTTTCGGGACAGATTGACGAATTGATGGCGATTTCGAATGCTGCACGCGGCGGCGCGAAAGCTGCTCAAGATTCGGCTGATGCGGCTATTGCCGGCGTTAATGCGACGAATCAAAGAATTTCATCAATGGACGATTATGTAGTTCAAAAAACATCAACCGTCAATTTTAAGGTCGGAAGCGCGATCTTATCTGATGAAGCCAAATCCGAGCTTGATCAGGTAGCTCAAGCGGCAATTACAATGAAAGGTTATGTCATTGAAATTACGGGCTTTGCTTCTTCAGACGGTGATGCGAAAAAGAATAAAGCTTTGAGTCAGCGTCGCGCACAAGCGGTTATTGATTATTTGGTGGAAACACACAATGTTCCACTTCGCAGAATCGGAACGTCTTACGGTTTCGGCGAATTACAGGCAGTTGCCGATAATGCAACACTTGAAGGACGTGAACAGAATCGTCGTGTTGAAATCAAACTTCTTGTCAATCGCGGTTTAAATCAAAGCGTCGAAGTAAGAAAAGATGCGACTTTAAACGATCAGTAAACCTTTTGTGATTTTAATTTATCAAAGGAAAAGGTGAAAACATTAATTCGTTTTCACCTTTTTCTGTTTGTTTGCAAGTTCTTTTGGACAAAAATTATTTGGATATATAAAGAAATGAACCGACGACAACCGATTTTTATATTTGCCCTATTTTTCTCTCTCGCTTTTTCTGTGTTTGCACAAACAACGTCGCCGACACCACCGCAAAAAAATGATGTAGAAGAGGTAATTAAAATAGATTCGCGTCTAGTTGTAGTGCCGGTTTCTGTTTTGAACGCAAGCGGTCAGCCGGTCTTGGGCTTAACAGCAAAAGATTTTCGCGTTTCCGAAGATAATAAAGCCCAAGAAGTAGCGCAGGTTTCCGACGCGGAAAAAGTTCCACTTGAAATTGCTTTACTGATTGATGTGTCAAGCAGCGTAAATAAAATTTTTGAACTGGAAAAATCAGCCGCCGCGCAATTTCTACAAGGCGTAATGCGCCCTGAAGATCGTGCCACGATTTTTCTGATTACTGACCGTCCGATTTTGTTGCAAAGTCGTGACACGGCGGAAAAGACATCAATAAATATTCGAGTAATCAAGCAGTCGAATTCTTCAACCGCTTTTTACGATACAGTTACCGCTGCCGCTCGATATTTGAGTGCCAACGCTCAACCACAAAGCCGCCGCGTGGTTCTTTCTTTGTCGGACGGTGAGGACAATTACAGCGAAATAACGAAAAATCCGACCATTGCGGCTTACAAAAATTTTGACATAAATAATTTAACTCAAAAGGACTTAAATCAGCGGGCTGATCGAACCGTCAAAGCACACGCGCAGGCACAAGCCGTCGTTCTAAAATCTTTGCAAAATGCCGATACGGTTTTTTACACGATAAATCCTTCAGGACCTTCTGTTCGATTAAATCTCGCCAGCCAACGGGCGCAGGATGCTCTTCAAAAATTTGCCGATCAAACCGGCGGAACAGCATTTTTGCCGCAGTTCATCACGGAGAAAAACGCAGCGAACTTTGAGGAGCAAAATGTTCAGATTCTTGACCGCATCTTTCGGCAGATCTCGGCGGAACTTCGCGCTCAATATCTCGTGCAATATTATTCGGAAGCCGATTTTCCGCAGAATAAATATGTCAAGCTCGATGTCGGTTTGAAAAACCCGCAAAACTACCGCGTTCGGGCGCGGCAAGGTTATTTTGTTAAAAACTAACGCTTTTATTTTATTGTAGTTTGACGTTTGATTTTGCCTTGAGTATATTGCGGCACGACCATATTTCCCATTATTGATTCGGGCGCACCTTGAAATGCGGTGTTTGAATTTTCGTCAATCGCAATTTCGCCCATTTTCGAGTTTTCAATTTTCATCATCATTTTTTCCATTACGTGATTGTTGGTCTCCGCCTTTGTGAAATAACTTGCCAAACCAATTCCGCTTAACGCTGCAAAAACGAGCGATGCAAAAGCCGTCGCCGTTTTTGAAACGCGGCGTTTAATCGCTTTCCAGCCAATCGGACAATCTTTTGTCAAAATCGTTCCGTCAGCGCGTTTGAAATAGCGCACACAAACACGCCCTTCCGCTTGAATGAGAAAATTTTCCGCTTCCTGCCTTGTCATTTCCGACAAGTTATAAACATTCAATTTGCAATCGCCGCAATGCCGACTGCGTTCATTTCCGATCATCGCGTCCCAATCTGCCGCGCAAGGACTGGCGATTTTGATATTCTCAAGCGGATTTGTAAATTTAGTCATAGTAAAAACTCCGTTACTTTTTAGATTCGGCTTGTGCCTTGTCGAAAGAACGCGGCGCGTAAATTTTTCTTGCATCATTGTTAAATAAAACTTTGCTACAATAATTTTATGCAAAACGTAATTCGTGTTTTATTGATCGAAAATCAAACATTGACGCGCATCGGAATAAAGGCGATTTTAAGCGAACAAAACGATATTGAAATCATAGGCGAAACCGACACGAGCGCGAAAGGTCTTGAGATTTTCAAAAAAGACGCGCCGGACGTAACGATTTTAGGTTTGCGTCTGCCGGATTCTTGCGCGGTTGATGAAATTGAAAAATATTTGAAGGAAAACGATAAAGCGAAAATTATCGTTTTAGCCGAACACGCGGGAGATTCGGAAATTTCGCGTTCGCTCAAAAACGGCGCGTTCGGTTATATTTGCAAGGATATTTCGCCGGACGAACTGACAAAAGCTATTCGCATTGTTAATAAAGGCAAAAAATATATTCCGGGCGAGATCGCCGAAATTTTGAGCGAACACATCGGACACGAAGAACTAACGCCCGCCGAACGAAAAGTTTTGGCGCAAATCGTCAAAGGAAAGTCCAATAAGGAAATCGCACACGATCTTGAAGTCAGCGAAAACACCGTCAAAACTCACGTCAAAAACATTCTCGGCAAACTCGGCGTGTCTGACAGAACTTCCGCCGC
>JBDTSO010000116.1:0-8355 GCA_039931085.1 Acidobacteriota bacterium
ATCAAATCCGCGACGTTTATTTTCCGCACGTCGGGCAGGAAAATCACACGGAAGGCTTTCCGTTTCGCTTCGGCGTGTGGGCGGACGGCGAATTTTCTTGGGTTTTTGAAGATGATTGGAAACGTGATTTGTGTTATTTGCCCGAAACGCTGGTGACTGACGTTAAACTGACGAACGAAAATCTCGGCATCGAAATCGTTTGCAACGATACGGCTGCCAGCCACGAGAATATTTTTTTGCGCCGTATTCGCGTCGGCAATTTTTTGGACAAGCAACGTGAAATTCGCATTTTTCTGCATCACGATTTTCGTATTTACGAAAACAAATTCGGCGACACGGCTTTTTACGATCCTGAAAGTTTCGCGCTGATTCATTATAAGAAACACCGCTATTTTTTAATCAACACCGAACCGCATTTCGACGTTTTTGCAACCGGGCGCAAGGCTTTCCGCGATCAGGAAGGAACTTGGCGCGATGCCGAAGACGGCGTTTTAAATGGCGGCGCAATTACCGAAGGTTCGGTTGATTCAACGATTCAAATCAATTTTACGCTTGAGCCGCAAAGTTATTACGAATTTTATTATTGGATTGCGGCGGGAACTTCATACGCGGAAGTTTATCGTTTGAACCGGCATATTTTAGAGCGAAAACCGCAGCAATATTTGCAATACTCGGAAAATTACTGGCGTGTTTGGGTTAATAAATATGAAAAGGATTTTGCCGATTTATCGCCGGAAATCATTGGATGTTACAGGCGTTCGCTGTTGATCGTCCGCACTCAGATTGACAACAACGGTGCGATTCTCGCGGCGAATGATTCCGACGTAACCGAACGCGCGACCGATCATTACAGCTATCTTTGGACACGCGACGGCGCATTTGTCGCCAACGCGCTCGATCTTGCCGGTTATCCTTATTTTACGCGTAGATTTTTCGAGCTATGCGCGAAAATTGTTCATCCTGAAGGTTATTTTCTGCAAAAATACAACGCTGACGGAACGGTCGCGTCGGGTTGGCACGCGGCGTGGGACGTTCGGGCGAAAAAGAAACTCGTACCGATTCAGGAAGACGAAACTGCGCTGGTTTTATGGGCTTTGTGGGAACATTATGACAAACACCGCGAAGTCGAATTCGTTCGCAATTTGTATCGTCCGCTAATTACGATTTGCGCGGATTTTATGTTGAAATTTCGTGATGAAAAACTAAAACTGCCAAAGCCGAGTTGGAATCTTTGGGAAGATCGGCGCGGAATTCACACATTCACCTGCGCTTCGGTCGTCGGCGGACTTCGCGCAGCGGCAAAATTCGCTTATCTTTTTGCCGAAAATGACCGCGCCGAGCAATACGAAATTGCGGCAAATGAAATTGTCGAAGCGATGCGCGAACATCTTTACAGCGAAGAACTCGGCAGATTTCTGCGCTCACTGCAATCGTCCGATGACGAGCATTTTGAAGCCGACGCGACAATTGACGCTTCGATGTTCGCCGCATTTTATTTCGGCGCGTTCGATGCCGATGATGAAATGGTCAAAAATACGATGCGGGCAATCGAAGAAAAACTCTGGATCGAAACGAAAATCGGCGGAGTCGGACGTTTCGAGAATGACGAATATATGCGCGTTTCGGAAAAGTTCACAGGAAATGCGTGGTTTATCTGCACTTTGTGGCTGGCGGATTATCGAATTGCCGTCGCTAAAAGTAAAAAAGACTTGAAAGGCGTGATTGAAATTCTCGAATGGACGGCGAAAAACGCACTGCCGTCGGGAGTTTTAGCCGAACAGCTTCACCCGCTAAACGGTTCGCCCGTCTCCGTTTCGCCGCTCACCTGGTCGCATTCGACATTTTTGGCGACGGTTGAAAATTATTTGCTGAAACTTTCCGAATTGGAAAAAAGAAGCGTAAAATAATGCGGGAGGTAGAAAATATGGACAAAATTCTTGATGCAACTTACGACGGGGAAGTTTTTCGCCCCGATGAGCCGGTTGATTTAGCTTCGAATACGAAAGTTAAAGTTGTGATTGAAGAAGAACCGAAAAAGCTGAAACTGGTCGAAAAGCCGAAAAAGGGAAAGGGCGAACCTTACGCCTTTTTGAAGTATTTAGAATCAGTGAGCATTGATGCGCCGCCCGATTATGCCTCAAATCTTGACGAGTATCTTTACGGAGGCAAATCTTTGAAATGAAAGATGAAATTCTTTTCGACACATCTTTTGCCATTGCCAGAGCGTCGCGCAAAGATCAATTTCACGAACAAGCAGTAATCTGGTCAAGTAAAATTCAAACCGAAAATAGTTCTGTTGTGATAACTCAAGCCGTCATTTTGGAAATCGGTAACGCGCTTGCCAAACACGCCTTTCGTCCGGTTGCTGTTGGCTTACTCGAAAGTTTTGAAAAATCTGAAAATACGGTCATTATTTCGATGTCCGATGAATTATATGAAAAAGCCTTTGAACTTTTTCGCAGTCGTCCCGATAAAGAATGGGGTTTGGTTGACTGCGTTTCGTTCGTCGTGATGCAGGAGCGAAATATCGAATCCGCTTTAACCGCTGACGAGCATTTTATTCAAGCGGGTTTTCGCGCTCTGCTCAGAGAAAATTAATTATGCCGAAAAGTTGGACGGAAGCGAAACTGCAAAATTTAATTGCGGGCGAAATTGAAGAATCTTTGACGCTCGAATATAAATCCGCCGAAGCTCTCGAAAGAAGCGATTATAAGAAAAAGGAAATTACGAAGGACGTCTCGGCGATGGCGAATGCGGCGGGTGGACTCGTCATTTACGGCATCAGCGAATTTAGTGAACCGGACAAAAGATATTTGCCGGAAAAAATCACGCCGGTTGATCGCACAAAATTTTCGCGCGAATGGGTCGAACAAATTATCAACGCGATTCGCCCGCGCATTGACGGAATTTTAATTCATTCAGTCACTTTGAGTTCAGGCGAAAATGATGTCGTTTATATCATCGAAATTCCGCAGAGCAGCACCGCGCATCAAGCGTCGGATCATCGTTACTACAAACGCTTTAATTTTCAGAGCGTGCCGATGGAAGATTACGAAGTGCGCGATGTGATGTTTCGTGAACAAACGCCGGATATTTTATTGAATTTTCTGATTGAAATTACGCATTCGGAAAATCAAAATTTTTACAATTTGATAATTCAAGCCCGCAATTTCGGTACGACATTCGCGCAGTATGTGGCGTGTCTTTTAGATGTTCCGGTGATTGTTTTGCAAGACACCAAAAACAAAATAAATGTCAAAGACGGCGGAAAATACTATCGTCATCGGCTTTTTAATCTCAATCAGGAATTTGGCGACGAGAATTTTAAGGCGAGTTTTCCGTTGCTCAGAAATATGTCAATGAGTTGGAAAATCCCGCTCAAAGCAGATTTTGCGGAATTTGATAAAAACGCTCTGGAATTGAAATGGACGATTTATGCCGACAACGCTCTGCCCAAGGAAGGCAAAATAAATGTCAGCGAAGTTGAAGTTGTTGATTTGAGAAGCAAATGATAACTCAATTTTTAAGATTTAAGTCTTGAATCTTTGATCCGTCTACATTCTAGAAATAAGTTCGGAAACATTACCGACGGTAGTTTTTTCCATTTCTTCTTTGGCTTGATTATTGGTGTCTTGGATTCCGGCGAGCCGTAGACGAAATTCGTCGGGATTTGTTGCGCCGCGCAGTGCTTCTTCCAAATTGATAAGTTCGGATTGATAAAGATAAAACAGCGATTGGTCAAACGTCTGCATCCCGTATTGCGAAGTTCCGGCGGCAATCGCGTCGCGCACCTGATTGTTTTTTTCTTCGTGCAATAAATAATCACGAATCAACGGTGTGGAAACTAAAACTTCGACTGCGGGAATTCGGCTTCTGCCTCTCGATGATTTCATCAAACGCTGTGAAACGACGGCTTTTAAAAGTCCGGCGAGTGGCTTCCTTAAAATGCTGTTTCTGCCGATTCGACATCATCGAAAAAGCCATCTCCAGCGTTTCGTCCTGCGACAGACGATTAAAACCCGCGACGGGACGAAGTTCGCCATTAACGCGAATAACCGGAAAAGAACCGGCGCGAAGATGCACATCCGACGCGCCGAAGCTCATCGCCATCCGCAATAAACCATTAATTCTATTCGGCATAAGAATATATTAAAAATTTTATAATTTTAATTGTAAGGATTTTATCCTTTGAATTTGGAAAAGAAAACCGTCCGACAATGATTCTAGCTTTTTGCGGACGCTTGCGTCAACAAATTTTTTGCAATTAGACAGTTAGCCGTTTGCAACGTAAAATTAAAGATTCTAAGTTGGAGTAAAATAATGAACAAAGCAGGTAGAATTATCTCAATCAATCCGCCGTATGCGATTCCGGGCGGCGAAATTGAAATTAAATGCGAAGGGTTTCAAATAAACAGCACCGACGAATACAGATGTTATTTTGACGGCAAAGCGGCGCAGCTTACCGGCGCGTCCGCCAATCGAATTCTGGCGGTTGTGCCGGACGATTTTAATACGACGGAAGTTGAAATTTACCTCGAAAACGGTGGCGAACGAAGCGAATCGAAAAATATCGTCGTCGGAAAAAAACTGGCTGACGGACTGCATCTTGTAGCAAATCCGGCGGTTGATCGGAATGATGATTCAATAATTTTGACTCGCTCCGGTTCGCGCGGGCAAAAACTTCCCGTAACGCTTTTGAGGTTAGAAGCGGACGGATATTTGAGCGAAATGACGGTTGATGTAATGAACCCGACGGGTATCGCTTTTGATTCAAGCGGGCAACTTTACGTTACCGGACGTGCGGACGGCGAGGTTTACAAAATTAGTAATGATTCGGAGGCAACCCCGTCAGCTTCTGATTTGGGAATTGCGACGGGGTTGGCTTTTGACAGAAATGATGTGATGTTTGTCGGAGACCGAAGCGGAACGATTTATCGCGTGCAGGGTTTTGAAAATCCTGAATCTTTTGCGATTGTCGAACCTTCAGTTTCGGCTTATCATCTGGCATTCGGAAGCGACGAAAAACTTTATGTTACCGCGCCCGGACTTGCTAGTTTTGATGCCGTTTATCGTATTGACAAGGATGGTTACGACGAAGTTTATTATCGCGGATTCGGCAGACCGCAGGGTTTAGCGTTTGACACTGATGGAAATTTGTATGTCGCGGCGTGTCTGCACGGCAGACACGGCATAATAAAAATTCAGCCGAAAGGCGAAACGGCGGAAATTTTTGTCGCCGGAATGAATGTTGTCGGGCTGTGTTTTACGCGCAAGGGAGAATTGATTGCGGCTACTAACGACGCGATCTATAGTTTGCCAATCGGTATTCAAGGCGCGTTGCTCAACTAGCGAGTCTAAAGTTTAAAGTCTAAAGTCCAATATCAAAGTAAATTGACATTGGACTTTAGACTCTGAATTTAAATTAGTTTTCAGGAGGCGGCGTTGGCGTTGGATTCGGCTCACCGCGTTTTTTCAGTTGCGGCGGCGCATCCTTTTTGTCAGGATTAGAACTTGAATCGCCGGAACTGTCGCTTGAATCCGGTTCCGGTTGACGACGTTTCAAAGTCGGCTTGCCGGGTTCGCCTTCGTCAATGTCGCCGGTAACGCCCGCTTTGGCATTGGAAAGTCTTAAAAGATGCGCTTTGACGCGCTGAAATTCCGAAGTGCTGATAATATATTCTTCCTTTTCGGGAAAACGCGAAACGAGCGTTAAACTTTTATCACGCCGGTCTAATGACTGCGGGTGCGTCGAAAAAAGTTTGGCGACCGAGCCAGGTTTTTTCTTACTTTTTGAAGCGAGTTTTTCAAACATCGTCGCCATCGCCGTCGGATCATAGCCGGAAGCGTAGAGATATTGAACGCCTAGATCATCGGCTTCTTCTTCCGCACCGCGTGAAAATTTGAGCGATGCGAGTCCTGCCAAAATTCCGCCGCCGTTGTATAAAACCTGACTGACAATCGGACCGCCGAAGATAATTCCGGCTAACGCGGCATAATTTATCAAAGAACCTTTTCCCTGATTTTCCATCGCGTGTCGCGCGGCGACGTGCCCGATTTCGTGCGCCATCACGCCGGCGAGTTCGGCTTCGTTATCGGCGGCGAGAATCAAACCTTTATTGACGAAAAAATATCCGCCGGGAAGTGCAAAAGCGTTCACTTCGTCGCTGTCAATAACTTTAATCGTGAACGGAACTTTTGCGTCCGAATGGAGAACGATATTTTGACCGACGCGATTGATGTATTCCGTAACCATCGGATCGTCAACCAACTTTGACTGCTGCTCGACTTCGAGCGCGAGTTGTCTGCCGATAGCGATTTCCTTTTCTTGAGAACCGCCCAACCAGCCGGTGAACTTGTCAAGTCCGCCGTTGATATTGCGGCTGCCGATTTTTGCCGGATTCTCTTTGTCGGAAAGCGGGCTTTTATTGTCCGTCTGAGTTTGCTGCGGCGCGCCAGCTTCGGCTTTTTTATTTTTATCTTTCTTATTTTTGCTTGAATTTGTTTTATCCGTCTTCGTTTGCGCGGCAACGCTTACGGGATAAAAACCAATCGCGCTGAACCAAACCGCCAACACCAATAATAACGCCTTAATTTTACGAATCGAATTTCTACCCATATTTTTCTCCAATATAACCTTCTAATCTAACCACATCGGATTATATCATTTATCTGAATTGTTGAAGTAACAAATCTATGATGCACGAGTATTGAGAAAAGTTGTGAAATTTTAAGTAAAAATTTTTGCAAATAAATTTTTATAAACAATACACAAAAAAAATATTTGCTTATTTCGTGATGGATTTATCGGTTATTTTCAATTAATCTTTCAGAATGAAAATTTCAATTATCGGAGTCGGCAGAGTCGGCGGCGCATTGGCACTGGCTTTGTCGAAAAACGGTTATGAAATCGAAAATTTAGCGGCGCGTGAAAAAAAGTCAATTACGAAAATTGCTGCTCTGATCAAAGGAAAGCCGAATTTAGTATCGTTTGCAGAACTCGGAGAAATCACGTCCGACATAATTTTTATCACGACTCAGGATTTTGAAATTTCAAACGTCGTCGGCAAACTGGCGCAAAATCAACAAAACAAATCATATATCTTTCATACGAGCGGTGCGCTTTCATCTGATATTTTGCAGGATTTAAAATTAAACGGCTGTAAAATTGGTTCGATTCATCCGCTTATTTCGATCAGCGATCCTGTTTTGGGCGCGGAACGATTTGAAAATGCTTATTTTTGCGTCGAAGGCGATGAAGAAGCGGTCGAAACTGCAAAAAAAATCGTTAAGGATTTGAAGGGAAAAGCATTTTCCATCGAAACAAAATACAAAACGCTCTATCACGCATCGGCGGTAACGGCGTGCGGTCATTTGGTCGCGCTGATTGACGCGGCGATTGAAATGTTGACGAAATGCGGATTGGATGAAAAAAACGCGCAGAAAATTTTACTTCCGCTTGTCAAAAGCACAATTGACAATCTTACAACTCAGACAACGGCTGAGGCTTTGACCGGAACTTTCGCGCGGGCTGATGTCGAAACGCTGGAAAAACATCTTGAAATTTTGCGTGAAAATGTTTCGGACGAGGCGTTGGAAGTCTATCTGCAACTTGGCAAACGCTCAGCGCATCTAGCAGAAGTGCAGGGCGCAGATGCCCGAAAACTTGAAAAAATGCGCGAGAAACTTTCGTTAGCGAAAAAGAATCTCAAATGATAATATGAAGATATACAAGACGGGCGAAAAATTTGTATATTTTAGATATGGCGCGTAAGAAAAAGGAATTTCAAAAGGAAAAGCAGATATTTTTGGAACATATTCAAAAAAGAGGCTTGCGGCGCACAGCGCAGAGAGATTTGATTTTGGATATTTTCCTGAAAACCGAAGAACATCTTTCGAGCGAAGATTTATATTGGCTGATCCAAAAAGAAGACGCGAGCATCGGACACACGACGGTTTATCGAACTTTAAAATTATTGACCGATGCAGGTTTGGCGCGTGAAGTCCGCTTCGGCGACGGGAAAACTTATTACGAACATCATTACGATCATGAGCATCACGATCATATAATCTGTACCGAATGCGGCAAAGTAGTTGAGTTTTTCTCGGCGGAAATCGAGACTTTGCAAGATGAAATGGCGGCGAAATTCGGTTTTAAGCTGACACATCACTCACTGAGAATTCTGGGATTGTGTGAAGAATGTCAGAAAAAAGATTCAGAAACAGCGGCTTCGGGCGCACAGCCGCGCATCCGGGTTAAATCGGTTGTCGGACAGCTTTGAAAGGATGAAGGCGAAAGGATAAAGGCGAAAAACGGAATTAAAACAATTCATTATTCATCCTTAAACTTACGCCTGA
>JBDTSO010000117.1:0-8345 GCA_039931085.1 Acidobacteriota bacterium
CTGACTTGTTATGACTGGCTTATTAACACACCAACTTAACTTGTTTTGGTATTAGCTGGATAAAGCAACTGGTTTGCCTTGCAGCGTGTGTGTGTCCGAGAACTGTAAGAAGACTTCGACCTTGCTTTATCGCCGAAGATAAATAGGAGCGCACCCGGTAGAAAGTCGTCACACATTCGGTTGTGCGAAAATAACCGGCAATCTTTAATAGTTACACTGTAAATTAGTATCAAAAAGGATCGTTTCCTTTACTTTCCTAATCGGTCAGTTCAACGGTTTTGTCCAATTAAAATAACATACCAACACCTGATTTTAAACGCTCTGCAATTAATTTTCTTCTACAATATTCTTCATTTTTTCATTAATTTTTATTGATTACCTTCCGGTTTAGCAAAAAAACCTGTATTGAAAGCCGTTGTGCAGCAGATATTATTTTTTATAAAAGTTGTGCCGTCGGTCACGGAAACATTGTTCACCGAGAGCGTCGCTCCGGTGGAGCGTTGAAATTTGGAAATTTGGACGAGTTTGTTAAAGACTCAAAGCAAATATTCATTTCACGACAAAACAATTTTCTTTGTTGTATCATAAATTATCAATCTACTTTTCAGGTTTAATGATGAAATGTCTAAAAGTTACAATTGTTTCAATTTTCGCAATATTGCTTTTTTCAGGATGTAATTCCGATAATGAAAATTCTTCGAATAATGAAAGTCTAACGATTTCGGCAGCGGTTTCTTTGAAGGACGCTTTTACGGAAATCGGCGAACTGTATAAATCGAAAACGGGAAAAACCGTTAATTTTAATTTTGGCGCATCGGGAACTTTGCAGAGGCAGATCGAAACGGGCGCGCCGGTTGATGTTTTTGCGAGCGCGGGCGAAAGGCAGATGGACGAGCTTGCCGCGAAAGATTTGATTGATACGGCGAGCCGTGTTGATTTTGCGCGGAATTCGCTGGTTTTGATCGTGCCGCAAAATTCGGTTTTGAATCTGACGAATTTCAGCGAACTCGCCGATGCGAAAGTGCAGAAAATCGCGGTCGGAAATCCGAAAACTGTTCCAGCCGGACAATATACAGAACAGCTTTTTGACAAAAATAATTTGCAAAATGCTTTGCAGACGAAACTAATTTTGGCGGAAGACGTGCGGCAGGTTTTGGATTATGTCGTGCGCGACGAAGTTGACGCGGGCGTTGTTTACGCGACCGATGCGCGGATTGCCGAAGGAAAAGTTCGCGTAACGGCAACCGCTTCGGAAGGCGATCACGATCCAATTTCGTATCCGATTGCGATTGTGAAAGACAGTAAGCAAAAGCAAAACGCGAAGCAATTTATGAATTTAATTTTCAGTGCGGACGGACAAAAAATTTTGCAGAAATACGAATTTTCCCGTGTAGTCGGAAGAGATTAAGAAATAATAATTTGCCCGCGAAACACGCGGAAAGACGCTGAATAAAAAATCATAAAATTCTTTTCTTTTTTTCGCGCTTTCCGCGTGTTTCGCGGGCAAAAATTTTGGAAATATTCAAAAATTAAATGATTTGGGACGCGCTTAAATTATCGCTTTTAATCGTCAGTGCGGCGACAATTATTGTCGGTGTTTCGGGTTTGGCGTTCGCTTATCTGCTCGCCAAATTCGATTTCAAAGGCAAGGAATTACTCGACGCGGTTTTGACGATGCCGCTCGTTTTACCGCCGACGGTGACGGGCTATTATTTGATTGTGCTTTTGGGCAGAAACGGGATTATCGGCGGTTTTATTTATAATTTAACGGGTTGGACAATCGTTTTTACGTGGCAGGGCGCGGTGGTTGCGGCGACGGTCGTCTCCTTGCCGCTGATGATAAAAGCGGCGCGAGCGAGCATCGAAAGCGTTAACCCGAATTACGAAATCGCTTCATATACTTTGGGCAAAAGCAAAATCGAAACTTTTTTGCGAATCACTCTGCCGCTGGCGAAACGCGGAATTTTCGCAGGACTCGTTTTGAGTTTCGCCCGCGCTCTCGGCGAATTCGGCGCGACTTTGATGATTGCCGGGAATATTCCGGGGAAAACGCAGACGATGCCGCTGGCGATTT
This sequence comes from Acidobacteriota bacterium, assembly GCA_039931085.1. Classification (GTDB taxonomy): domain Bacteria; phylum Acidobacteriota; class Blastocatellia; order Pyrinomonadales; family Pyrinomonadaceae. Next base: position 2,075 of record JBDTSO010000117.1, read on the forward strand.
ATGAAGCGGTCGCGTCGGGCGATGACCGGCGGGCGCAGATGCTGGCGTTGATTTTGACCGCGATTTCTATCGCTGCCGTTTATTTCACCAACAAAATCAGCCGATCGCGGATTTATGGATAATGCTGATTGTTAATCTCAAAAAACACTTTCAAAATAAGCAAACAAACGAATTCACGCTCGACGTTTCGTTTTCAGCCGACAGTGAGATTACCGTTTTAATGGGAGCTTCCGGCGCGGGGAAAACTACGATTTTAAAATTAATCGCCGGAATCTTGATTCCTGATGAAGGATTTATCAAGCTGGATTCGCAAACATTTTTCGATTCAAAACAAAATGTAAATCTTTCCATTCAAAACAGGCGCGTCGGTTTCGTTTTTCAAGATTACGCTTTATTTCCGCATTTGACGGCAAAACAAAACATTGCTTACGGCATAAAGAGCGAAAATCAACGGCAAAAGAGCCAAAAAGCGCGGGAAATGCTTGCGCTTTTTCACATCGAACACATCGGTGAACGACTGCCAAACGAAATGTCGGGCGGCGAACAACAGCGCACGGCGTTGGCTCGCGCTCTGGCTTCAAATCCTGAAATCGTTTTATTGGACGAACCGCTTTCGGCAGTTGATGTTGAAACTCGCTCGAAACTTCTAAACGAAATTGAAGAAGCGCAGCGTCAAACAGAAATTCCTTTCATCTACGTTACTCATAACGAAACCGAAGCCGAAAGATTAGGGAAAAAGCGAATTATTTTGCAAAACGGACGGATTTTAAAATGAAAAAATGTTTAGAATAATTGTTGTAAGATAATGACTTATAAATCTCGCTAAAAACATTTACTTGTTTCCCGATTTAATAAATGACTCCGTATTAAACGCCGTCGTACGATGGATATTGGTTTTTATCAAAGTCGCGCCATCGGAAACCGAAACATTGTTTGCCGAAAGCGTCGTTCCGGTGGCGCGTTGAAATTCGGAAATCGCTTTGTTCAAATCGGTTTGCGCCTGTAATTCTCTGCTTCTGGCGTTGAGAAGTTCAGTTTGACGCTGCAAAACCAAGTAAAAAGTCGCGGTTCCGGCGCGGAATTGGCGTTGTTCGCTTTCGTAAAGCTGTTCGGCGGATTGGCGCGAAGCGAGCGCGGAAGCCAGACGAGCTTCGGATGAACGAAGTGCCTGCAATGAATTTCGGACTTCGGCTTCGATAATCTGCCCGATTTGCGCCTGCAAATTTTTGATGCGGTCGGCTTGCACGAGCGTTCTGCCGAGATTAGCTTTCGCCACCGTATTTCTCCACGGCAGAGCGATTTGCACACCGACGCGGTATGTCGGATAATCCTGCCCGATCAGATTTCCGAGCGAACTGAAATATCCGCCGACGAGATTTGACGGGACAGTTGAAGTCGTTACGGTTGTTGCCAGCGGATCGAATCCGGCGAGGGCGGAAAGTTCGTTGACGCGTGTTGTCAAAGCCGAAGGCGTAGTGGTCGTCGGTCGGACGGTTGCCGTTCCTGCCAAACCCTGCGATGTATATGTGCCGACGAGATCAATCTGCGGTTTAGTCTGATCGCGGAAATATCGCTCGTCAATTTTATTGATGTCGAAATTGGTCTGAAGCTGCGCGATTTCCGGGCGATTTTTTAAGGCTTCGGAAGTAGCGATTTCCAGGGCGATGCGCGGAGCTTCGAGACTGACTTCGGAAATCGGCGTAATCGGACGCGACCATTCGGTGGCTGTTCGGTCGGCGAGCATCATTGTTTTTAACGTATTTTCCGCTCTCGTGACATCTTCCTGCGCCGTGTAAACGCTCTGCTCGAATGTCGTAATCTGCGTGTTGGCGGCGATGATGTCAATCGGCGCGAGAACGCCTTTCGACACCAATCTTTGATTGCTTTCAAGCTGTGTCCGCGCCTGTTTGACGGCATCAATCTGCACCTGCAAATTCCGCAGCGCATACGCCAAATCCCAATATGAACTTTCAACCTGAGCGATGACTTCGATGGCTTTTTGGCGAAACTGCGCGTCGGTTAAGCTCAAGTTTTTCTTGGCAATTTCGATTTGCCGCCGGTTATTGTCAAAACGCCGCCCGCGAAAAAGCGGTTGAATGTATGAAAACGTCAAAGCCGAAGGAAATTGCGGATTTAATGTAGCATTGGTGTTGCTCGTCCGCGTCCGCGATGAATTAAAATTAGCCGAATACGAACCGCCTGAGTATGGCGAAAAACCACTTGCGCCCGCCGAACCGAAAATTCGTTTCTGCGTAACCGAACCGTTCGCGCCCGCGCCGCCGATGGTTGAAGCCGTCGGTATCGTCGCGCTTTCATAGTAACTTTCGGAAACCAGAGCCGGATCGTAAATGCCGCGGGCGGCGCGAAGATTGAATTCGGCGATCTGCACATCGTTGCGTGTCGCATCAATATCGTTACTGTTTTGCAAAGCCATTGTAATCGCTTCTTCGAGCGTCAGCGGCAATTGATTCATCATATCAACGCCGATGCGTTCAGCCGATGGCAGCGGGCGAATCGGCGCTTGAAAATTCGGCGCAATCGGCGGCGGATCGTCCGGCAAGACGGCGGGCGCAATACCCGAAGTTCCGACATTCTGCGTCGGCGTTTGTTGAATCACCGTATTCGGATTGGCGATTTGTCCGCTCGGCGTAACGCCCGGCGTATTTGGATTTGCCGGAGTCGTAACCTGTGGCTGCGCTTGCGGCTGCGCCGGATTTGTCGGCTGATTCGGCTGGTTGTTTTGCTGCGTTTGATTATTATTCTGCCTTTGAATTTCTGTTTGCTGCTGAGTCGGCGGCGTGGTCGGCTGATTCGGCGGCGGCGTCGCCTGCGGAGTTTGCGCCGATGCCGAAACAATTACAGCGAAAATCATAAAAACGATGGTCGAAATTCGCTCTAATACCAACAAATAAAAATTTGATTTTTTCTCGTATAATTCAAACATAAAACTATTTGCTCGAACTTGGTTCGGCGTAACCGTCGCTTGCGCCGCCTAAATTTGTTTCTTCGACTTCCGGTTCATCTTTGGATTTTCTAAACATTCCCGCAAATCGTTCGTAAGCCGGACGCAAAGTTGCGACTTTAAATTTGTCGTATCGGTCGGCAAATCCGCGAAAGATTGTTGATTCCTGCGCGTCGTCAAACAGCGAATAGAAAACAGGAACTGCCAAAAGAGTTAAAAGCAGACACATAGATTGTCCGCCGACGACTAAAACGCCGATTGAGCGATTGGTCGCCGCGCCCGCGCCGCTTCCCCAAATCAGCGGAACCATTCCTGCGACGAGCGCAATCGTCGTCATTAAAATAGGACGCAGCCGGTCACGATTAGCCTGAATAATCGCGTCATAACGAACCATTCCCTGCTCCCGCAAATGATTGGTGTGGTCAATCTGCAAAATCGCGTTCTTCTTGACGATTCCGAAAAGCAGCAAAATACCGAGAGCGGAGAAAATGTTCAAAGTTTGTCCGGCAATCGCCGTCGAAAGCAATGCGAACGGAATCGAAAGCGGCAATGTTAAAAGAATTGTAATCGGATGAATAAACGATTCAAACTGCGCCGCTAAAATCAAATACATAAAGACGAACGACAGCAGAAAAGCGTATAAAAACGATTGGTAAGCGCGTTGTAATTCCTTTGATTGTCCGGTTACGCCGGTCGTGTATTCGGTCGGCAGATTAAGTTCTTTGACGTAGCCTTCGAGTTTTGCCAGCGCGTCGGATTCCGAAGCGTTCGGCGGCAAGCCCGCGCTGACCGTGATTTGTCTCTGACGATTGAGGCGGCTGATCGAAGCCGGACTCAAACCGGCTTCGAGTTTGATGACTTTTTCCAAACTGACCGTGCCGCCGTTTCCCGAAGCGACCGTGAAATACTTCAAGTTGTTGCGGTCGTGGCGATATTTTTCGTCCGCTTGCAGCACGACATCGTATTGTTTATTGTTCTGGCTGAACGTCGTTACGCGCTGTCCGGCGGCGAAAGTATTCAGCGCGGTCGCCACGTCGCCGGCTTTGATGTTTAAATCGGCGGCTTTGGCGCGGTCAATCGTCACTTGAATTTCCGGCGTTCCCGCGTCATATGAACTGTCCGGCTCGCGGAAAGTCGGGTCTTGTTTCATTTTCTCGACAAGCTGATCCGCATAACTTTTTAGTTGATCCATATCGGGACCGGAAAGATAATAACCGATGCCCGAACCGCCGCGCCCCAAGCCGAGACTTCCCGAAATCGAAGATTGCGCCGAAGCATTTATCCGGTAATCTTTCGATTGATATTTTTTAATAATGCCGCGCGTTTTATCAATAAGATCGGCTTGCGAAAATTTTCTCTGATCGGGCGGCACGAGACTTACCGAAACCGAACCGGAACCGCCGCCGCTGCTGCCAAAACCGCCCGCCCGCGCCAGCACGACCGACACGCCGGGAAGCTGTTCGCGGACATCACGCGCGATGCGGTCGAGAATTGATTGTGTTGCCGACAGCGAAGTGTCCTGCGGACCGCGCAAACTTATTTGAAATGATGATTCGTCTTCATCGGGCAAAAACGCCATTCCGACATAATTGAAAAGCGGGTAAATCGAAGCAACTACCAAAACGCAAATCAGAACGACTGCCCAGCGAAAACGCATCGAAATTTTCAGAAGCCAGGTGTAAAAGCCGTCAATTTTGCGGTAAAACCAACCGTCACGACTGTCTTTAGATTTTGAATTTTCGATTTTGAATTTTCGATTCTCTTCTTCGCTCATCAACATTCCGTCGCCGCTGATTTCCGGTTCGTCTAAATCTTTCGCCTTTATCCTTTCGTTTTTATCTTTTACTTTGATCCAACGCGATGCCAGCATCGGTGTCAAAGTAAATGAAACGATCAATGAAACGGCAATTGCCGCCGCGCTCGTCAGACCGAACGACGACATAAATCTGCCAACGATTCCCGTCATAAATCCGACCGGAATAAACACGGCGAGCAAACTCAAAGTAGTCGCCAACACAGCCAGACCGATTTCGCGCGTGCCTTCAATCGCCGCCTGATACGGCGACATTCCTTTTTCTTCGACAAAGCGGTAGATATTTTCAAGCACGACAATCGCGTCGTCAATGACGATGCCGACCATCAAAGTCAGCGCGAGCATCGTCATCTGATTGAGCGAATAACCGAGCCAGGCGATAACCGCAAACGCTGCGATGATCGAAACCGGAATGGCGAGCGCGGCGATAATCGTCGAGCGAATATTCCACAGGAAAAGAAAAACAATAATCGCCGCAAAAATTCCGCCCAAAACAAGATGTTCTTCGATGGCGTGCAGGGAATTTTGGATGAATTCCGATTGGTCGCGCACGACGACGACTTTCATATCCGCCGGCAGCGTCGGAATAATTTGGTTCATTCGCTCTTTCACGCCGTCAATCAGCGCAACCGTGTTCGAGCCGGACTGTTTGCGAATGCCGAGATAAATGGACGGAACGCCGTCAATCGAAGCCGCGGAAGTCGCGTCCGCGCCGCCGTCCTGCACACGCGCGATGTCTTTGATCTTGATCGGGAAACCGTTGCGCGTCGTGATGACTATTTCGCTGAATTGATTGACATCAGTCAATTTGCTGATCGTGCGAAGCCCCGAAGTTTTCGCGCCCTCAATCAAATTTCCGCCCGGCAGTTCAAGATTTTGGCTGCGAATCGCGCCGGAAACTTCAGTGATCGAAAGGTTGTAGGCGCGAAGCCGCGCCGGATCAACGTAAATTTTGATTTGCCGTTCGCGTCCGCCGAAAATAACGACTTCACCAATACCATTAACCGATTGGATGCGTTCCTGAATCTGTGTTTCGACAAAATCATTGAGTTCGACGGCATCGCGCGGCGCGCTGATCGCGTAAATCAAAACCGGCGAAGAATCCGGGTCGGACTTGCGAACCGTCGGCGGATCGGCAGTTTCCGGCAGACGATAAGTGACGGTCGAAATTTTCTGCTGAATTTCCTGAAATGCCTGATCCGGGTTTTTGTCTAAATTGAATGTCAGCGTCACGTTCGAGCTGCCGCGCGACGACGATGAAGTCATCTGGTCGATGCCGGGAACGGTGTTGACCGCGCCTTCGATAATATCGGTAACTTCGGTTTCGATTTCCGCCGGAGCCGCGCCGCTGTTCGATGTCGAAATCGAAATCGTCGGCAGATCAATCTTCGGAAAACGGTCAACGCCGAGCGTAAAAAACGCAAAACCACCAACAACCGTCAAAAACAAAACGATCACCGTTGCGAAAACCGGACGCTTAACACAAATTTCAGCTA
>JBDTSO010000118.1:0-8326 GCA_039931085.1 Acidobacteriota bacterium
GAATATAAACGCACGTCTTCAGCCGGAATCGGCACAACACCTGACCAATCGAGCCGATTCAGCGAATCGCGTTTCAAATTAACAGAAGATTTTTCCGACTTCAAAACTGAAAACGGTTTAACTTTGCCGCATAATTATCGTTTAAATTATTCAATCACCGGGCAAAACGGAACAACCGAAATTCAATGGAGTTTTATCTTTAACGAATTTGCCTTTAATCAAAAACTCGCCGACGGAACTTTTGATGCCGAAGCGGGTAATTAAGAATTATGAATTTACAAAAAACCGTTTTATTTGCTTTATTAATTTTATTTTCAACGCTCATTTGCAATGCCCAAACAACCGGCAAAACTTCGATCATTTTGGTTAAAAATTCCGAACAAGTAATAAAATCCACGCCCGCTTACGGCGAATTGATTTTGCAAAAAACCGAAGTCATTGCCGAGCTTGCGGATTTAGTGGTCGAATTCACCGAAGAATATCCGAAGGTAGTAGAACTCCGCACTCAGCTTGCGCTTATAAATAAGGAAATCAGCCGATTAATGACCGTTAATCCGGCGGAGGCATCGAAACTTTCGCCGGCACTGGGCAAACTGATGCTGCGTAAAGTGGAGATTGAAATGGATTATGAAAAATTACAGAAAAAATATACGGATGATCACCCGGACGTAAAACAGGCGAAACGAAAGGTTGATCTTTTCGAAGCGGCGATTAAGGATATTTTACAATGAGTTTTTTCCGTATTCTCAAAACAATGAAACGCAAACAGATTTTAGTTTTACTTTTCTTTATTTTTTTCGTTTTTGTTTCACATAATGCGGCGCAATCACCGGACAAAATCTTAAAATCGGCGACCAAAGCGTTGGGCGGCGAAAAGGTTTTGCAAAATGTTAAATCTTACAAAAAGACTGGAAAAATCACGAGAAAAAAAGACAATGCCGCCGGACGTTTTCAGATGCAAGCCGCGTCGCCGAATTTTTACAATGTAGAATTCGATTTGGATGGATTTGAAACCGAAACCGGCTACAATGGAAAATCCGGCTGGCGACGCGATTCACGCGATGGTTTGCGAACGCTGACCGGCGAAGCAAGCCGTGATTTTCAGGCAGAAACCAACTATCGCAACAATCTCTGGCTCAATTATAAAAAGGAAAAAGCAAAAATCACTTCCGGCGGAAAAGTTCAGGTAAATGGAAAATCTGCGAATTCCCTTCTACTGACGACGGCAAAAGGCGTTCAGATAAAATTATATTTCGACGCGGCGACAAATCTGCTCGTTCGTGAAGAAATTCCCACCGGAGATACAACTAAAACTTTTGATTACAGCGATTACCGAATGATTGACGGCACCAATGAGCCTTTTACAATTAGTGAAAAAATCGGCGAAGACGTTTACGAAATAAAGCTCGACGAAATCACACATAACCGGCAAATTGCCAAATCGAATTTTGATTTTCCGGCAATTTCCGGCGAGCCGCTGCCCGACATTCCGAAACTTTTGCAGGAAGTTCAGGCGAACGAAGACAAAGTTGACGCGATTTTGGAAAATTATTCCTACGAGCAAAAAATTATCAGCCGCGAACTCGGCAAAGACGGCATTTTGCGCGAAACCGAATCAGAAACCTACCAACTTTCATTTTACAAAGGCAATCGCATTCGCCGTCTTGTTGAGAAAAACGGCAAACCTTTGAGCGAAAAGGATCAGCAGGACGAAGATAAAAATGTACAAAAGCGCGTCGTGGAAATTGAAAAAGACATTGCCAAGCGTGAAGCCAAAGCCGCAAAATCTGAAGACGAAACGGCTGAGAACGAAAATCGCCGCATTTCAACGGCGGAACTTTTGAGAGCGTCAAATTTGATAAATCCGCGCCGCGAACGCTTTCGCGGGCGCGAAGTTATCGTCTTCGATTTTGAACCGAACCCGAATTTCGACTTTAAAAATGCCAAAAGTTTCCTGAAATTTTTCGGCAAAGTCGGCGGCGTGATGTGGGTTGATGAAAAAGATAAACAAATCGCACGAATCGAAGCCGTTTTGTTTGACAACTTCAAAATCGGCGGCGGTTTGCTCGCCAATTTGAAAAAAGGCGCGTCGTTCACGCTCGAACAAGAGCGCGTCGGCGACGAAATCTGGCTGCCGTCGTCCGCCGATATAAATTTGTCGATCAAAGTTCTGCTCGTCAAAGGAATCAACGTCAATCAAATCGTCAAATCTTACAATTATCGAAAATTCAAGTCGGAAGTCAAAGACTCAAAGGTTGACGAAATCAAGCCGTAAGAGTCCAAAGTCCAAAGTCCAAAGTCTAAAGTCGGTTTTTCTTTCCGTCGTTGGACTTTACTTTTATATTCATTAGAATTAACAAAGATTTTTAACTTTGGACTTTGGACTTTAGATTCGAAAGCTATGCGCCGCGCAATTTTTCCCGGATCGTTTGATCCGCCGACGAACGGACATCTCGACATTATAAAGCGCAGTTTGCCGCTTTTTGACGAGATAATTATCGCCGTGTTGAATAATCCCGACAAAAAACCGATGTTTTCCGTCGCCGAAAGATGTACGATAATTAAAGAAATCCTGCCTGAAATCCAAAACGGTAAGTGCGTATTGATTGTTGACAGCTTTTCGGGCTTAACGGCGGATTTTGCCAGACAAAAAAATGCGAGCGCGATTGTGCGCGGCATTCGCGCCATTTCCGATTACGAATACGAACTGCGAATGGCGTTGATGAATCGGCGGCTTGAGCCGGAAATCGAAACGGTTTTTCTGATGGCGGCGGAAGAATATTCTTACGTTTCTTCAAATTTGATGAAACAGGTTTTCACGCTCGGCGGGCGCGTCGAAGGACTTGTGCCGGAATTCGTCGAAGCGAAAATGAAGGAAAAACTGAAAGGAAGTTTCTGAAAAGGAAAATTTTATGATTAGAAGAAACTCAAAGTTTATGAGAGGCATCGCTCTCGGTTTAACACTTGTCGGGGTGATCGCCATCGTCGTCGCACTTACTGTCGGTTACAGGAAAAACGGCGAAATCAACTTTTTGCTAATCGGACTTGCCTCCGTTGTTTTGTCGGCAAATTTATTGATTATCAAATCAGGCAAAACCAAATCCGGCGATTGAATTTTCGTCAAAAATTATTGCTTTCAAACAAGCAAACAATTATGAAAATTTACAAATTATGTTTGATCTTTTGCACGATTATACTTATGATTCAAGGATTTTCTTTAAACTCAAAATCTCAAAGTAAGTCGAAAAAAAATATTTTGACCCAACAGCGTCCGCCTTTATCGGTCAATCCGAACGAAGATTGTCATATCGCAGATGCCGTGCCGCTTTTGATGAAAAAAGATTATATTTCCGTCGGGTATAAACTTATGAAGCTGCAAAACAAGCCGTTGACAATTGAAGAAAAAATCAGCGTGGATAAATTTGTAGACTTAAAAATCGAACAGCGCGGCTGCGAGGACATTTACGCGAAATTTAATTTCACTTTTAAGGAAAAAAGAAATCGGGGCATCAAATATAATCTGAGCAAAGCTGCACAATTGCTCAAAAATTTGAAGATAAATTCCGATACTTTGCTGAGTTCTAAGACACTCGACCGCATTGCAGACCTCGCATTTAAGGAATCGAAAAAAGCCAAACCTTCTAAAGAGCAGTTAATTTGTTTGAGCAAAATCGAGGGAGAATGTTTTACCGATGTTTCCGTTAAATACAAATATCCGAATCTACAAATTTTTTACGTTGACAGACCTTGAATTTGATTGATTATGATGCTCTTAAAAGTTCAGCACGCGCAAATTACAATTTCTAAAGACAAAGAAGATGAAGCACGGCAATTTTATTGCGATTTTCTCGGTTTAATGGAAATCCCAAAACCCGAATCTCTGAAAAATCGCGGCGGTTTTTGGCTTGAACTTAGTAATTTTCAAATCCACGTCGGCACGGAAGACGATTTTGACCGCAGCCGAACAAAAGCGCATCTTGCATATCAAGTTGAAGATTTGGAAAACTGGCGAACAAAATTGCAGGAAAAAGGTATTAAAATCGTTGACGGCATTTCGATTCCGAACTTTCGCCGATTTGAATTCCGTGATCCGTTCGGCAACCGCGTGGAATTTCTGGAAAAGTGCTAAATGGTGAATTTTTCAAGTTCTGTATTTATCATTTAGCACTTTTCCATTTACCATTAACAATTATGATTTCTTTTCCCGTTTCCGAAAATGTCGCCGAAATGAAAACTTCTTCGACCTTTAAAGCGATGCAGGCTGCCGCCGATTTGCGCGAAAAAGGTTTTGATGTGATTGATTTAACCGTCGGCGAGCCGGATTTTCCGACACCGGAATTTATCAAAAATCTGGCAATCGAAGGTTTAAATAAAGGCTATACGAAATATACGCCGAGCGCGGGCTTGAAAAGTTTTACCGAAGCGGTCGCCGAGTTTTACGTCGAACAATTCGGGGCAAATCTTTCGTCGAAGGAAATTGCGGCTTCGTGCGGCGGAAAACAGGCTTTATTTAACGCCGCCTGCACGATTTTAAATCCCGGCGACGAATGTTTGATTCCGAAACCTTATTGGGTAACTTTTCCAGAAATTATCACTTTTTGCCGCGCAAAGAGCGTATTTATCGAAACCGAAGAAACTGATTTTGTTTTGACCGCTGAACAAGTCAAAAACGTGATTACCGACAAAACGAAACTTTTGATCGTCAATTCGCCGAATAATCCGACCGGACGGGTAATTTCACCGGACGAGATGCGAAAAATCGTCGAAGTCTGCGCGGAAAGAAACGTCTATGTTTTGACCGACGAATGTTATTTGTTTTTTGTTTATCAGCCGTCGGAAATTTTTACGTCTGCCGTATTGCCGGAAGAATTACGAAAATTCGTCTGCGTGGCGGGCAGTTTTTCAAAAACTTACGCGATGACCGGCTGGCGTATCGGTTACACGATTGCCAACGAAGATTGGACGAAAGCAATCGTCAAACTGCAAAGCCATTCGGCGACGCATCCGACAAGTTTTGTGCAATACGCCTGCGCCCGCGCGATGGAACGCCGCGCGGAATCAATGAAAGCCGTCCAATCAATGCTTGCGGAATATAAAAAACGCCGCGATTGGCTGATTCCCGAACTGCAAAAAATTAAAGATTTTACGTGCGAAATGCCCGAAGGCGCGTTTTACGCTTTTGTTGACGTGCGCGAAATGCTCGGCGATAAATTCAAAAAGTCCGCCGACGTTGCCGATTATTTATTAAATGAAGCGCAAGTTGTCGCAACCGACGGAGCAGGTTTCGGCGCGGACGGTTTTTTGCGATTTTCTTATGCAACTTCGCTGGAAAATCTGAAAACAGCGATAGATAGAATGAAAAAGTTATTCAATTCAAAAATTCAAGCGGCTTAAATTATGACGGATATTATCGGTTGGGCGAGTTCTCTTATTTTGCTCCTCACCTTAGTCAAGCAGGTTTATAAACAGTGGAAAGACGGTGAAACCGAAGGCGTCTCAAAATGGCTTTTCGTCGGGCAGCTTTTCGCTTCAGCCGGTTTTACGATTTATAGCTATTTGGTCGGAAATTGGGTTTTCACCGTAACGAATGGACTTTTGACGATAAATAACATCATCGGAATTTGTCTGTATTTTTATTTTCGCAGAAAAGAAGATTAGCCACGAATTATTTTTAAATATATTCGTGTCTATTCGTGTAATTCGTGGCTAAAAATCTTACCTTCCGCCAGTCATCAGCAAGCCGATTTCCTCGTTGCCTGTCATTTTCGGATCAACTTCGCCGACAAATTTTCCTTTGTAAATTACCAAAAGCCTGTCTGCTAATGCCGTAACTTCTTCAAGTTCGGCGGAAACAAGCAAAATCGCGCTTCCCGAATCTCTCAAAGCAATCAATTTACGGTGAATAAATTCAATCGCGCCGATGTCCACGCCGCGCGTCGGCTGTGAAACAAGCAGTAGTTTCGGATTTAGCTCGAATTCCCTGCCGATAATCAGTTTTTGCTGATTTCCGCCCGAAAGCGATTTGGCAGAAAGCTGCGGATTCGGCGGGCGCACGTCAAAATTTTGAATAATTTCCTTTGTTCGCACGGCAATTGCGGACGAATTTAAAAATCCGCTTGACGTAACCGGCGGGCGATAATGAACGCCTAAAATTGCATTTTCTTCCAAATCAGAATCAAGCAAAAGTCCGCGTTTGTGGCGGTCTTCGGGAATATGCGCGATGCCGAGTTCCTTACGTTTTCGCGCCGTCGCCGTTGTGATATTTTTCCCGAAAAGTTCGACAGTGCCGTTTTGTACCGGAATCAAACCGGCAATCGCTTCGACGAGTTCGGTTTGTCCGTTGCCTTCAATTCCGGCGATGCCGACGATTTCACCGGCGCGAACATTAAACGAAACGTCGTTTAATGATTCGCCGTGTTTGCTCGCAACCGAAAGATTTTGCACATTCAAAACCGCATCTTTCGGATTTGCGTCGGTTTTTTCAACCCGCAATAAAACATCGCGCCCGACAATCATTTTAGCTAAATCTTTTTTATTTGTTTCGCTCGTTTTAACATTGCCGACAACTTTGCCGTCGCGCATTACGGTTACGAAATCGGAAATCGCCAAAACTTCTTCGAGTTTGTGTGTGATGATGACAATGGTTTTGCCCTGTTTTTTCATCAAACGCAAAATATTAAAAAAATCTTCGACTTCCTGCGGTGTTAAAACCGCCGTCGGTTCGTCCAAAATCAAAAGTTGCGCGTTGCGGTAAAGTGCTTTTAACAGTTCGACTCGCTGTTGTGCGCCGACGGATAAATCTTCGATATATGCTTTCGGATTTACGCCCAACCGCAATTCATTTGATAACGCCGAAATATCCGCGTTTGCCTTGTCCAAATCAAGATCGAATGCGCCGCCCGTTTCCGCGCCGAGAATGATATTTTCAGCAACCGTCATCGTGTCAACAAGCATAAAATGCTGGTGAACCATTCCGATTCCCAAGTTTATCGCGTCTTCCGGCGATTTGATATTGACAGATTTGCCGTCAACCAAAATATCACCGCTGTCAGCCGTGTAAAAGCCGTAAGCGATTCGCATAATCGTTGATTTGCCCGCGCCGTTTTCGCCGACAATCGCGTGAATCGTGCCTTTTTCGATTTTGATCGAAACATCATCGTTGGCGACAACATCGCCGAATGTTTTTGTAATGTTTTTTAGTTCGAGCATTTTATTTATGGCGATAATAATAGTCGAAAAAACCAAGAATTGCAGCAAAAATCAAACAAACCGAAGCCGCATTAACCATCATTTTGCCGCGTTTCGATTTATCAGCACTATTGTTGCTTAAACCGTAAAGCAAAAGAGCGACACCTAAAAAGATAAGGTGAAACGTCGTAATCGAAACATCTTGAAGAATAAAGCTGCTTGCCGCTATCAAAAGACCAATAATGCCGCCGCCAATTTCGATAATTGCAAAAGGTGAATGATTTTTTTCCATAACAAGTTCTCCTAAAAATTATTTTGCCATCGCATCCGTCACTTTTATTTGACCGCTGACAATTTCTTTTTTTGCTTCTTCAACTTTTTGTAAAGTTTCCGGCGAAATCAAACCTTTGTTATTTGCGTCCAGCGCGTAAGCCACGCCGTCTTTGTCTAAACCGAACGAATGAAAACCGCCTGCAAATTTGCCTTCTTTTACTTCTTTGACGACATCGTAAACCGCGTTGTCAACTCGTTTGACCATCGAAGTTAAAACAAAGCCCGGTCGTTGTCCGTTTTGATTTGAATCAACGCCGATAACAAAGTTCTTCGCTTCGCCGTCGGCGTTTCTGCCGCGCTGTTCAACGGCGTCGAACGCGCCCAAACCGGAATTTCCCGCCGCCGTGAAAATTACATCCGCGCCGCGATCTAATTGATCGGAAGCGAGTTCTCTGCCTTTGCCCGGATTGTTCCACGCCGAATCGGTAATGCCGACGTAACCGTCAAGAACTTTTATATTCGGATTAACTGCCCGTGCGCCTTCTTCGTAACCCGTTTCAAATTTGTGAATTAAAGGAATATCCATTCCGCCAACAAAGCCTAAAACGCCGGTTTTCGATTTTGCCGCCGCAATCATTCCGACGAGATACGAACCTTCGTGTTCGCGGAAAACAAGCGATGCGACATTCGGCAAAGGTTTACCGTCTTTGTCTGTAATCACGCCGTCAACGATGGCGAATTTGATATTCGGATAATCTTTCGCAACTCGTTCCATAATCGGACCTTGCGCGAAACCGATGCCGATCACCAGATCGAAATTTCTTTCGGCAAACGCCCGCATCGCCGGTTCAATCGAAGTCGGATT
>JBDTSO010000119.1:0-8285 GCA_039931085.1 Acidobacteriota bacterium
CGATTTGAGACTTGAAATTTAGTTTTCGCTTCGCTTCGCCGGCGAAAACACAAACAGAAGTTTGAACTCAGAACACCAACAAACAGCCTTGTTTCTACACTAGCGAGAATCGCTAGGCTGGCATTCGGCAAGTATTCCGACGCTGAAAGCGTCGAACAACGGACTTAATTGCTGCTCACTTTCAGTGAGCGATTAAATGACTCTCGTCAAACCTAGCGATTCTCGCTAAGCTACAATGTTTGTCGCCTTTAGCGACTAAATCCGAGTTTTCAAAAAGATTCTTAACGGCGTTGCTTGGTAGATTGCTTGAATTCCGGCATTAGCGAACCCGCGCCAATTTCTTCGATTTCGTCGCGCATTCCTTTTATCAAAGACGAACGCATTCGACCTTTGACGGCAGGTGTTTTATCTTTTGCGGATTCTTCGAGCAGAAGCAGACTTTTGTGCCACGCGGATTCGATTTCGTCGGCGAGCGTCGAGATTTTTGAAATATCATAAGGCACGGCGATTTCCTGACAGCCGAGCCGCGCAAATATCTGCAAATATCGCGCCGTTGACAAATCGGGACAGGAAAAGCGTTTATTGCCGACCTTCAATTCAACGCCGAGCAGCGTGTGTTGGATAATCGCCCGATTCTCACGCCGCGCGATTTCTAATTTGTGAGCGCGTGTCCGCTGAGAGCGAACTTTATCTTCATAGATCGCCGGAAGCCATTCCGCGCCCAACTTTTCTTTTATTTCGACAACACTTTCCATAACGAAAAAATCCATTTTCTAGAATAACATACCAAAAGCAAAGTGATTGAAATATGATTTTATTCAGATTTATTTAACGCAAAGGCGCAGAGGCGCAAAGTCGCAAAGTTTTTCAGTGTTTTTTGGATTTTAAATTTGCAATAAAATAATTTCTTCCCCTTTGCGCCCCTGCGTCATTGCGCCTTTGCGTTAAAAATCTTATACATTATGACATTTTTCGGCACTATTCGATTACCAAAATCTGGATTTACTTGCCGAATGATTTATTGTTAATGTCAAAAACGGTTTGGAGGAAACGTAAATCAGAACCTAGTTTTACACACAGACAAAATGAGAGAAATCTCGTTCCGCCTATTTTTTTTAATGCCAAGTTTTCAAAACATCGCAAATCCGTGCTCAAAATAATATAAAAATCACGCCGCCAGATTGAATGGTGAAAAACTAAAAGTGGAGTTTATTCAACTTTCAAGGAAATGTGATGAGTTTGATGTTTCCGTCGGCAGGTTCGGCGCGGATTTTGGGTGAAGATATTTCAAACGTGAAAATGCGTTCATGCATCGGGCGGCAGTTTGGTTTCCGTCCAACCTGTCAAACAATCGCTCGAAGAATTTTTCCTTGAAAAAACCGGAAACTAATTTTATTTTTCATCTTTTAGGTACCAATCTTCGTGCAGCGAATCTCGGTGGCAGGAAAGGCACGTCGTCCAACGCCATTGGTGAAAACATCCGGGACATAAGCCGCGCGTTTCAAATGTATTCCACGAAGTAAAACAGCCGCCGAAAAAGTTTTCAGGGAAAAGCGCGTCGGTGCAAAACCAGCGACTTGATTTTTTCGGCTGCCATTTACACAGTGGACAGCAAATACGGCTGAAATCTGTTTCGTCAGTTTGTTTTTCGGAAAATTTTTCGATGATTTCTTCCGGCGTATAAGATTTGCGGAAAAAATTTAGAAAATTGTAAAAAATTAAATTTTGAGAATTTGCTGCGGACATACATTTGATCTTTCTCGGTTTAATGCAAAATTATTTTCCCGCAAAGGTGCAAAGTTCGCAATGAAGAATAATTTCACTTTGCGAACTTTGCACCTTTGCGGGAAATTTTATAATTAAAACGAAATTAATTATTCATTCCTAAATTCTTCATCAAAAATCCGTAAACATCAGCTTGTTCTTCGATAACTTTTGCTGTCGGTTTGCCCGCGCCGTGTCCGGCGTTGGTTTCGATGCGAATCAAAACCGGCGCGTCGCCAGCCTGCGCTTTCTGCAAAGTCGCCGCATATTTGAAACTGTGCGCCGGAACAACGCGGTCGTCGTGGTCGGAAGTCGTAACTAAAACCGCCGGATATTTTGTGCCTTCTTTGATGTTGTGCAAAGGCGAATATTTGTAAATCGCGGCGAATTCTTCCGCGTTATCGCTTGAACCGTAATCGGAAGTCCATGCGCGTCCGATGGTGAATTTTTGGAAACGAAGCATATCCATCACACCGACTGCCGGAAGTGCCGCGCCGAACAAATCGGGACGCTGATTTAAAGTTGCCCCAATTAATAAACCACCATTTGAGCCGCCGGAAATCGCCAGTTTTTCGGGGCGCGTGTATTTATTTTTAATAAGATATTCCGCCGCCGCGATGAAATCGTCAAATACGTTTTGTTTTTGCAATTTCGTTCCGGCTTTATGCCAATCTTCGCCGTATTCGCCGCCGCCGCGTAAGTTGGGAACGGCATAAACACCACCATTTTCCATCCAAACAATACGCGAAACTGAAAATCCGGGTGTCAGTGAAATATTGAAACCGCCGTAAGCGTAAAGCAAAGTCGGGTTGCTGCCGTCGAGTTTTATGCCTTTTTTATGGACGATAAACATCGGAATCATCGTGCCGTCTTTGCTCGCATATTTGACTTGTTTGACCTCGTAATCGTTCGGGTTGAATTTGACATCCGATTGACGGAAGATTTCCGATTTGCCGGCTTTTAAATCGTAACGATAAATGGTCGGCGGCGCGTTAAAACTCGAATATGTGTAAAAAGTTTCCGTGTCGTAGCGTTTGCCGTTAAAACCATTCGCTGTGCCGATTCCCGGCAAATCTACATTTCTCACAAATTTGCCGTTCAAATCATAAATGCGAATCTGCGTATAAGCATCTTTCAAATAATTGCCGATTAATTGATTATTGACGAAATCAACGCTGCCGAGCGTTTCTTTGGCTTGCGGAATTATTGCCTTCCACACCGATTTTTTATCGTTAACGTCAGCCATCACGACGCGACCGAGCGGCGCGTCTTTATCGGTGCGGAAATAAAATTTTGAACCGTCATTGCCAATAAAACTGTAATCGGCTTCGAGTTTGTCAACGAGCGGCATTACCTTTGAATCGGTTTTCGACAAATCTTTGTAAAAAACCATATTCATCGGCGCAGTGCCTTTTGTTACGGAAATTATCAGCCATTTGCCGTCTTCGGAAACGCCGCCGCCAACGCCCATTTCTTTGTCGTCGGGACGTTCATAAATTAAAACATCTTCAGATTGCGGTGTACCGAGTTTGTGATAATAAAGTTTTTGAAAATAATTGATGCGCGTTAATTTTGATTTTTCGTCGGCTTCGGGAAAACGCGAATAAAAAACGCCTTTTTCGTCTTTTGTCCACGACGCGCCGGAAAATTTGATGTTTTCCAGAACGTCCGGCAAATCTTTGCCCGTTTCGACATCGCGGAAGTGCCAAGTTTGCCAATCAGAGCCGGCACCGGATAATCCGTAAGCCAACAATTTACCGTCGTCGGAAATTGCTAAACCGGAAAGCGCGACCGTGCCGTCTTTGGAAAGTTTATTCGGATCGAGCAAAACGCGACCTTCATCTTTGACCGAATCGGCGACGTACAAAACCGATTGGTTCTGCAAACCGTCGTTTTTCGAGTAAAAATAATACTTGCCTTCTTTGGTCGGCGCGGTATATTTCGCGTAGTTCCAAAGTTCGGTCAGACGCTTTTTAAGTTGTTCACGTTCGGGAATTTGATTCAGGTAATCGAAAGTAACCTTATTTTCAGCTTGCACCCAAGCCTTTGTTTCGGCGGAATTATCATCTTCCAGCCAGCGATACGGATCGGCGACCTTTGTGCCATGATAGTCGTCAACCTGATCAACCTTTTTGGTTTTCGGATACTCGATTTTAGTTTGAGCAAAAGAATTTACTACAAAAAACATAGAAATTAAAAGAACAAAACACACCTTAAACATCATTTCGCGCATAATTACCTCGTTGAAATTTTTTATTTAGTATAGTGCGCGTTTGATGTCAAACCAAGCGGGGAAGTTGGATTTCGACTTTTACTGCTGCATTCAAAACAAATGCACGCTCTCTTCGTTCGATGTATAGTTGGCGGTTTGTTCCTGAACGGTTTCTGTAAAAGGAAGCCAGTTCGTTTTTGATAGAGCGTTTTTTCCAAATCGTCTTTCGGCAGCGGTTTCGACATTAAATAACCTTGCCCGGAATCGCAGCCCAAGTTTTGCAGCAGCGAATATTGCGCGGCAGTTTCGATGCCTTCGGCTAATGACACGCATCTTTAGATTTTTGGCGAGCAAAATTATCGTCTGCAAAATTTCAGGATTTTCGCAACGTGGTCGCCGACTGTGTGTCCGAGACTATCATTTATATTTTTAAAGCGTTTCAAATCCAGAAACAAAACAAAATATCTGTGGGAAATATTTGAAATTATACTAGTTTTCAGGAGTTAAATAAGGTATGAAGAAAAACAGGTTAAACCTGCAAATTCAATATAGCATTATAAACAAGAAAAAAGCTACATATATTTTCAGAGCGCAGAAGCCTTTGAAACACGAAAGGGCAAAGGCGAAGGGCAAAAATAAGACAACTTTATTCTTTATCCTTTCGCCTTTATCCTTTCAAAAGCTCCGACTGATGTGTATTCACTTCACAGCGTGGAATAAGTTCTTTGAATATAGCAACTTGACTGCGTCTAAAATAAAAGTGTTTACCAAGTATACAATCGTACTGTAAAAACTCAAAAATTTTGTAATGTTTGAGTTTTAGTTTGCAAACTGCTGTAAATAAAGAGCTTATTTCTCTCGAAAAGGCACAATTAACTTTGGCACGACAATTGTAATAGTAAAAGGCAGGACAAGCAAAACGCTTGAAAAATCAAAAACTAAAGGAGAAAAAAACAATGAAAGGAATTTTAATATCTGACTAACAAAAACGAAACGGACGAGCAAAACAGCTTATAAACTTAAACTAACTAAAAATTAAAGGAGAAAAAAACAATGAAAGGAATTTTGATAAGCGACTAACAAAAACGAAACGGACGAGCCAAAGACTTAAAATATTAAACTTAAAACCAAAAACTTGAAGGGGAAAAAACAACGAAAGGAATTTTGATGAGCGACTAACGAAAATTAAGAAGTACTCTCACCCAAGAGAACAAAATATCCGCAAGAAAACAGTTTCATTGAAATAAATGAAGCTGTTTTTTATTTCTCTTTGTGACAAAAATTAAAATATGAAAACGCAAATTCCTAAAGAGCAGACAGTTTATCCGATAATTGAAACCGAACGGCTTTTGCTAAGAATGTTTAAAGCTGAATATTTAGACACGATTTATTGTCTTTTCAGCGATGCCGATGTGCAAAAATATCTTTCTGTTGAAAACAAGCGAACTCGTGAACAGTTAAAAACTGCTCTAAAAAATTTTATCTGCCGCTGGGAAGAGAGAGGATTCGGTTTGTGGTGTGTAACAGAAAAAAAGACCGGCGAAATAGTCGATTATTGCGGATTTCAATATTTTGACAATATGCCACAGGTTGAAATAGTTTTCGCTTTTTTGAAAAACTTTTGGTTTAAAGGATTTGCAACCGAAGCGGCGAAAGCTTGTCTGAGATTTTGGTTTGAAGAAATGAATTGGGATCAAGTGTTTGCCGCAACTTCACCGAAAAACCTCGCTTCGCTTCACGTTTTAGAAAAGATCGGAATGAGTTATGTCGAAAAATCCGACCATTACCAAATGGAATTAGTTACTCACTTGATTTCTCGAGACAAATATCAACCCGATAAGAGTTTTTACAAAATGATCCGCATTGGTTTCAGCGAGATGTTCAATTTCAAATTTGCCGAAACGGTCTAATTCTTCTCCATCCGAACCTTCAAAATCCGCCTTTTATCAACTCTTTCAACTTTAAAACTATGACCGTTAAAACGGACGCTTTCGCCTTCTTCTAAAATTTGTCCCGCTTCCGACATCAAAAATCCGGCAACCGTAGTGTAGCTTTCGGAAACAGGCAAATTTAAATTAAGTTTTCGATTCACGTCTTTGATAGCGAGTCCGCCGTCGAGTATAAAACTTCCATCCGGCTCTGTGCTGATTTGTTCATAAACTTCGTCGTCGTGTTCGTCGGAAATTTCGCCGACGATTTCTTCCAAAAGGTCTTCGAGCGTGATGATTCCTTCTACGCCGCCGTGTTCGTCAACGACAAAGCCGAAGTGAAATTTTTCGTTCTGCATCTGGCGCAAAACGTCTTCGAGTCGCGCCGTGTCAACTACGTAAAAAGGCTTTTTCAAAACTCTTTCAAGTTTAAAAATTCGCGGTTTGACGAGCAGATACTGCATAATATCTTTGCCGTGCAGCACGCCGCGCACATCGTCGAGCGATTCGCCGTAAACCGGAAGACGCGAATATCCGTGTTCACGAAACGCTTTGGCGATTTGTTCGAGCGTCGAATCCGCCGAAATCGCCACGATTTCCGTGCGCGGAATCATCGCTTCACGAACGGTCGTTTCGGAAAATTCAAAAACTTGATCAATGAGATTGCGCTCCTCTTCGTTCAAATGCCCGCTTTCCTGCGAAAGTTTGACAAGCTGGCGAATCTCTTCTTCCGTGTAAATCGAAGCGTGATCGAGCGACGAAGTTAAACCAAGAATTTTACCGATTGCGCCGCCCGCTTTGTTCAAAACCCAAAGTATCGGCGAAAAAACTTTTGCAAACAACTCCAGAGGACGCGAAGCAAAAAGCGCGAAAGTTTCCGCTTTTTCGAGCGCGAACATTTTCGGCACGAGTTCGCCCAAAACAACGTGCAGAAAAGTAATAATACTGAATGAAATAACAATCGCCGCGCCGTGTGCAATGTATCCGGCAGTGCCTTCGCTGGCAATTCTTTCAGCCAAAGGTTCGAGAATTCTGGCAACTGTCGGTTCGCCAATCCAACCGAGAGCGAGCGAAGCGAGTGTTACGCCAAGCTGAACGGCGGAAATAAATCGCGTCGGATTATTGAGAAGACGCAACGCCGCTTGTGCGCTTTTGCTGCCTTCTTCGGCGCGTGTTTCGACGCGCGGTTTGCGCACGGAAACCAGCGCAAATTCCGATGCGACAAAAAATGCGTTCAGTCCGACGATAAAAAAAATTAAAAGAAATTCGATAAATATTTCCGTCAATGAGATTGATGCAGCCGTTTCGCTAACTTGAAGTAATAGGAAAATACTACTGGCAGGGTCGTCCATTGTTTGAGTTTAGTTTGCAGATTTTCTTTTGAAAATCTTCTCTTTTTTCTCCAAAAAAATAATTTTGCCGCATTCAGTGCGGTCAATAGTTTTCGATTATAACATAATTTTCTTCGTGTAAAACATCCAGAATTTCTTGAATCAGCGGCTGACAAGAACCGCAGCCGCCGCCCGCGCTGCAAACTTCGGCAACTTCTTCGACAGTTTCAAGCGAATTTTTCTTTATTACATTCTCGATAGTTTCTTCCGAAACACCGAAACAAGTGCAAATCAGAGCTTTTTCGCCCGTAAATTCTTCAATCTGAAAAGCTCGAAAATCAGTAAACGCTGCTTGCAGCGCGTCCAAACACAACAGCAAACAATGCGCGCGGTGCGCCGAAAATTTTCCGAGTTCTTCTTCGATTTGCGCGTTCAGAATTTCTTTGTCTAAACCGTGAAGTTCGGTTAATCTTTTGCCGACAATTTCCTCCATTAAAACATCAGCCGCCGCAACTGCAAATCCGCAAGCGTTTGACTTAAATTTTGCTTCGAGAATTTCCTTCGTTTTCAATTCAATCTGCAAAAATACGCGCACAAACGCGCCGCAGATAAAACTCGCGCTCGTTCCGAGAGCATTTGCATCGGACAATTTCCCGACATTTCGCGGATGTTGAAACCTTTCGTTAATCTTCGGCGGATAAAAACTCACAGGTTTAATGGTAAACGGTAAACGGTAAATGGTAAATGAAGAACAAACGGTTAAAGATTTACAATATACAATTTACGATTTAACATTTAACAATAACTTTCTATGAGATATTTTTACTTTTTACTTTTTACTTTTTACTTTTTACTTGCTCTAGCGTGTCGTCCGGCAGCCGCGCCGGTTTCCGTTTCCAATAAACCCGTTTCAATTAACAGCGTTCCGCAAACGAACGTGCCGCTGCCGCCGTCGAAGCCGTTGGGCGAAATGAGTTGGACGACGCTCGACGGCAAAGAACAAAAACTCAAAGATTTGCAGGGAAAAGTCGTCGTGTTGGATTTTTGGGC
>JBDTSO010000120.1:0-8278 GCA_039931085.1 Acidobacteriota bacterium
GCAAATCGCCGCGCAACCAAACGGCAATCGGAACATCGAAACCCATTTTCGGTCGGTCGGTAATTTCACGCGGCACATATTTGTTTAAAAGTTTATGCAGCAGCCATTTAGTCTGCCCGTTTTTTTGTTTGAGCGCAAACGGAACGCGCCACGCGAATTCGACCACGCGATAATCGAGAAGCGGAGCGCGGGCTTCGAGGCTGACACCCATCGTGGCGCGATCAACCTTGACTAAAATATCGTCGGGCAGATAAAAAAGCGCGTCGCGCAGCATCATTCGCTCAGTAAAATTAGTTAAATCGCCAAAATTAAATCGGCTTATTTCGCCATTTAAATTTGCTTCGATAACCGGCGGCGACTGCCACAGTGAAATCAGATTAAGATAGAGCGCGTCGTCGTCGTCGGCTTGCATATATTCGGAAAGCATTGCGAATTTTTGTCCCAAACCGCTTTGTCTTCTTCGTTCGGCAGGCAAACGCGAAGTAAGTTTGAGTGTGCCGCTGCCGGCGGCGGCAACGATTGAAGCCGCCGATTTTCTTAACGGCGGCGGCAAAAGTTTGACCTTTTCCCACAATTTCGATGCCAGCGAATATCTGCCGTAGCCGCCGAAAAGTTCGTCGCCGCCGTCGCCGGACAAACTGACGGTAACTTGACTGCGGGCAAGCTGCGAAACCAAAAATGTCGGAATCTGCGACGAATCGGCAAAAGGTTCGTCATACAGCGCGGGCAATTTCGGAATCACGTCCAAAGCCTGCCGCGAAGTAACATAAAGTTCGTAATGATCGGTTTTCAAATATTCGGCGATCAGTTTGGCGTGTTCGGCTTCGTTGTATTCCGCCTCGTGAAAGCCAATCGTAAAAGTTTTGACCGGCTTTGAACTTTGCGCATGCATCAGCGCGACAACGGTTGACGAATCCATGCCGCCGGACAAAAACGCCCCCAACGGCACATCAGCCAGCATTCTGCGCTTGACTGAATCGCGCATCAAAATTTCAAATTCGGCGAGAATTTCATCTTCCGAACCGTCAAACAAATTATTTGTTCCGTCAATCGCCGCTTGCCGCACAGACCAATAAGCCGTCTGTTCGCCAATTTCCTTTTCCCGTGTGCGAATTTTGAGCATACAGCCCGGCGCGAGTTTTTCGACGTTTTGGTAAATTGAATGCGGGCTGGGAACATAACCGAATTTCAAATAAAGGGCGAGCGATTGGCGGTCAATCTCGCCTTGAAAATCGGGATGGACGCGGAGAGATTTCAATTCCGAACCGAAAATCAATGTATCGCCGAATGTGCCGTAATACAGCGGTTTTTTGCCGATGCGGTCACGAATCAAAATCATTTCTTCGTTTGCCGCGTCCCAAACGGCAATGGCAAACATCCCGTTCAGGCGTTTAACTGTCGGCTCAATTCCCCATTCGACAAAGGCGGCGAGCATTACTTCCGTGTCGGAATGTCCGCGAAATTTATGTCCGAGTTTTTCGAGTTCGCCGCGCAGTTCGAGAAAATTATAAATCTCACCGTTGAAAACAATCGTGAATCGGTCATCTGCCGATTTCATCGGTTGTTCGCCTTCAGCCGACAAATCGAGAATCGCCAAACGCCGAAAACCCAAAGCCGCGCCGCACCTTTCATCCGCCCAAACGCCCGCACTGTCCGGTCCGCGATGATAAAGCGTCGTCGCCATTTTTTCGACCGTGCCAAGCAGAAACTCGCGCCTAGCTTGGCGGCTGAAATCTATAAATCCGGTTATTCCACACATTTAACTAAATTACTGCTTACGCTTCAAATTGCTTTTCATACTGCGGCAAAATTTTCTCGATGGAAAAGCGCGATTCGCAACTCTGCCGAATCACCGCGCCGTCCAAATTCTTTCGTTCGATGATCGCCCGATTGATGGTTTCAGCAAGCGAAGCGACATTTTCATTTTCGGCAAACCAACCGTTCACGCCTTCTTTGATAACTTCGCGGTTCGCGCTCGGACAATCCGTAGCGACCACCGGCGTTCCGCAAGCCAGCGATTCGACAATTACATTGGAAAATCCTTCGTAGCGCGACGAAAGAATAAAAATATCGGATTGTTTCATATACGAATATGGATTGCTTTGAAAACCGCGAAAATAGACACTTCCGTTTAATTGTAAATCGCGGACGAGATTTTCCAAAGATTGGCGGTCTTTGCCTTCGCCCAAAAACGTCAATGTCGCGGTTGGATTTGTTTCCCGCACGACAGCAAAGGCTCTGAGTAAATTGTCATAAGCCTTTTCAAATGACAATCTTCCGGCTGTGATCAGACGAACCGCGTCATTATTAGAAAACTCATTTTTCGTTTCAGCCGACAATTTATCAATTTGCTCAAAGTCAACCGGATTATAAACTCGTTCCAATTTTTGCTTCTGTATTCCGATGTTTTGCTCTAGGTCTGAAAGCATAAAATCGCTCTGGCAGACGATTGAATCGGCTAAATTATAAATTTTTCGATAAACCTTCCGATAAATCTTGGCGCGAGATGGATGTTGTCGGGCAACATCAGCAAGAAATGCCGTCGGCGAACTGCCTTCGCGCAGCACGACGCGAGTTCCACGCGGCATTAACGGCTTGGAAAGCGCGGCGGCGAAATTCATACCGAGAGTCGAAAAAACAGTTTGCGGGCGTAAGCTGCGAACAATCTTTACAAGTTTTGGAATTGCGCGGCGGGCGCGTTCGGCTTCTATTTCAAAAATCTTTATATCTTTATTTAGTTTAACTAAAAACTCCCCGCGCCGCGCTCCGAGCGCGAGAAAAGGTTCATAGCGGTCGCGGTTCAAACGATTGAGAAGCTGCAAAAAAACTCTTTCCGCGCCGCCGCCTGACATCGAAGGTATAACAAAAAGTATTTTTTTTCGTTCCATATTAATTGAAGCAGACGGCTGCAAAATTTACAGGAAAGTGTTGGTATGCAATTTATCACATTGAACGAATTG
This sequence comes from Acidobacteriota bacterium, assembly GCA_039931085.1. Taxonomy (GTDB): domain Bacteria; phylum Acidobacteriota; class Blastocatellia; order Pyrinomonadales; family Pyrinomonadaceae. The sequence goes on from JBDTSO010000120.1 coordinate 2,961, forward strand.
TTTTGCAGTTTTTAACCTACCGGCGGATTTTAGAATGACAAAAAGTATTTTTTTCCATACCTACTAAAAGCGAACTCTTCCCATAATTTACCGGGATATTTTGACAGACTGCACAAAAGCACTGCTGGCAGTTAAATCTTCATCGCTCAAAGCATTGTGCCGCTTGCTTAAATCCTTTTTTGATAATTTTGACGGCAGCTCGAAAACCTCATCGCAGACTATTTTGAAATTATTTTCCCGCAAAAGTTTCAAATGCGTCGAGTGTGGTTCGCGGTTTAGCAAGTACGGGCGACTGCCTTGAATCAATTTCCAAGTTAAATCCGAATAAGTCCAATGCCCGTTCCATTCCTCTGCCGTTCCGTGACATTTAAAATCAATCTGATGCGACATAAAACCATCGGGTTTGAGCCATTCGGAAAAAGCTTTATAGGTGAAAGCAAGATTAACGACATGCTCCATCACGGCTTGTGAAAAAATCATATCAACGGATTCTTTATCTAACAGTTGGGCATCGTCCCACGGAGCGACGTAATTTATCAGCGAATCTTTCGTTTTGTAGTTGACGATTGATTTCCTGATCTGATTTAAACGAGTCGGTTCGAGCGAAGCACTCAATAACTCATCAGTCAGAATTTCCGACGGAAACTCGTAAGACTCTAACTTCGGTTTGGCTTCAGGAAACTCAAGTTCTCCGGGAATCGGCTCTTTTCGTTTGAACAATTCAACCAGCTCGTCGAAAATTTCAAGGTTGTGTTCCAAATTGGCGTGTTCGATGACATCGAATGCAAAGTATCTTTCCGCTCCCGAAAGCAGAGCCGCCAACCCGCTACCGATTGATTCGCCGGGACCGAGTTCGGCAATAATCCGCGGTGTCGCCGGCAAACCGTTTTGTTTAGCCATTACCAAATGTCTCAAAAATACCGAATAACAATATCGCGCCTTGTATGAGCCGTGTGTTCCGGTGATGAAATATCTGGCTTTGTTCATTCTTCCGGTAATCGACATCAAGTGATCAAATCCGGGAAGATATGTGGCTAAACCAAATAATGGATACAAGAATCGTTTGATTTTCATTATTTCTATTTTAACCCACTTTGTTCGGTAAATCATATTCTTCGGAAATTGTTTTCGTCAAAGCCAGTAAAAGTTATATTCGGCGAATAGTTCTTGAGCAAACAATGCAATTGATTTTAGTGCGCCGGTAATGTATGTAGAGTTATCTATAATGAGTACGTTTTTCATACGTTTGGATTTAGTTATTCTTCTAAGAATTATCTGCGGTAAGCCGGTTACCGACTTCTTTGAATGTCGGCGGACTTAGCGGCTTGTGTCCGCTGTTGAAAAACACCTTGGACTGTTCGTTCACCTCGGCTAAGTATTTATCGGCGTCCGACAACAGCGGCAGATAAGTAAGAAGGATTGATTTGCATTGACCGATAATGCGTTTTCTATGTGCGTCAGGGCTTGAGGAGAAGGATTTAAGAGATAACATCGCTGCCCATTTAACGGCAATTTCCAAGTATAAGAGCGAACTGCCGATAATGCCTAAAAATTTTCCCCAATATTCTTTTCTTATTCGCCAACTGATGGATGCTCCCAATTTTGAAGCCATTGATAACCGCTCGAAATCGTTTTTGAAAGTAACGTTGGAATGATGTTCAAAACGTGCCGCAGGCACAACCCTAATTTTGTAACCTGTGCCGAGCATTTGTCGGCAAAGATAGTATTCTTCACCGAAAAGAAAGTTATCTTCGGAAAAAACTCGATTCTCCGTGAGAGCGGAAGTTCGGCAAACATATCCGGTTCCGCTGATGAATTCGACATCAAACGGCGCACTTTCTCCTGCGCCTTGAAATGCCGCAAAAAAGTCTTTACATTTTCTCAAAATGACCGAATTAAAGAAAAGATTAAAGAAAGAATATTGTGATTTGGTAACTTTTTGTTCTTTCAGAACCGGAGCGGCAATCCCGATTTCTTTATTTTCTTCCAAAGTGCGAATAAGTTTATTAATCGTTTCCGGCGACAGAATAGTGTCGGGATTGAGCGTCATTACATATTCACTCGAACTAAACCGAAAGCCGATATTAGTTCCGACTCCGAAACCGTAATTGTAATCGCTCTTAATCAGTCGAATATCGGGAAACAATTCTTTTACCCGACAAACATCATCATCAGAATTGTTATCAACCACAAAAATTTCAAATCGCACATTTGGCGGATTTTCAAAAATGCTTTCAAGACATTTTATTAAGAAATCCGTCGTGTTCCAATTAACAATGATTATTGATAATTTGACTTTCATTATATTACTTAAATATCTGTTTCCGCCTAAAGCCTTGTCCGGCTTTCGGAACAAATCGGGCGACTTTGCAAACCGTCGCAGATGCAAATGAATCAAAAGTGCTTATTGAAATATCCCTGAAATCTTTCAAAACCAATACCCCGCCACATAGTCGAATTAAGCGGTTGCAAATTTTCATCAACAACCTCAGCATCTCTTTGCCTCAATCCAGAGAGAAGTCCAAGTTCATTTGTTTTTTTCTTTAAATCTTGAAATATGAAATTTCAAGTAATTTTTAATACCTTTTTGGTGTATTGAGTAATACATACGCATCGGTCTGTGACTCATAATAGCCGTTTCATAAAATTTCGTTAGGTCTTTATTTCTTGCCACTTCTATTCTTAAGCCAAGACCATAAAATAACTCGCGGATCAACTTCGTTTCGTTGTCATTCGCATTAAATAAAAATTCAAATTCACTCGGTATTTCTTTACCGACCGCCAAAACGCCCAAACCGTGTCCGTGCAAAAACTCAAAATGCGGTCGCCCTTCTTTTATCTCCGACCACAACCGCCAAACTCCAAAATCGCGGTCTCGAACATTAGTATCGTGAAAGAGGATAACGCCGCGGTCGCTCATTTTCGGCAGCCAAGTTTCAAAATCGTGCTTTACCGCCTCGTAGGTGTGAAACCCGTCAATGTGAAGCAAGTCAATTGATTTTTCTGCAAAACCAGTAAGGGCTTCGTCAAAAGTTGATTTGACAAGGCGCGAAAAGTCCTTATAAAGCGGGTCGTGATGAGCGCGAAGTTCTGTTAAAGCGCTTGGTTCAAGAACTCCTGCGTGTTTATCTCCCTGCCAGGTGTCAACGGCAAAACATTTCGTCTCCGTTTTCGCTGTCTTTACTGCTTGACAAAAAGCGCAGTAAGAAACGCCGCGCCAACTGCCAAGCTCGACTAAAACTTCCGGGCGCAATGCGCTTACTGAAAACATTCCAAACGGGATATGCTCTGCCCACGAGGTTTCTTCAAGCCACGAAGGAAATACGAAACATATCGGATGTTCTAAAGGGTTAAATAAAGATTTATTCATTGCGATTTTTAGCCTTACTGTCTTTCTGCTGTTAAATGATAACGATTCAGTTGAGATTTAAACCAACTTTTTTCTTCAATGTTCAAAACAATTTTCCAGGTTATAACTCCATAAAGCAAAAGTAAAATCCCGCCAAATGAGAAAATTACCAGCAATGAATCGGAAAGAATTAAAATTGACACGTTCAGAGCGTCATCCGGTATACATACAGTATTTTATCTATTAAAGACCGTGTAAAGTCTATTGATTATCCAATTTCTCTCTTCACTTTCAATAAGTTTTTTCCATACTATGACAGAGTAAATTGTAATACAAACAACAACCGAAAATGTTAGCCAAAGAGAATAATTACCGACAAAAAACATTATTAAAACCGGAGCTATCAGAAGCGTCAACAAAGATGCAAATACATAGCCTTTTCCCTGAAATATTCTAAGAGAAACACCGACGATATTTTTTGCCAGCCGGATAATAACTGCTGCATCAACTATAACTCTTAAACTCCACGCCGCCGCCGCCCCGACTGCGCCGAATTTGTAGGTTAATACTGCAATTAACAATATATATGGAAAAAGCTCGATCCAATAAAGTTTTGCAAAAATGTCCGTTCTGCCCGAAGCCATCAAAACGCTGTGAGGAATATAAGCAATGATATTAAAAAACAAACCGAATAAAAGTACATAAAAAGGTATCGAACTCTCACGACCGAAATTCTCTCCCGCCCAGATCGTGAAAAAAGGCTTGGCAATAACAAACAAGAACATAATCAGAGGAATCAAACCGATAATATTTATTCTCAGGCTGCGGGAAAAAAGTTTATTTAATTCATCCTTTTTTTCAGGTCTGAGAAGTTGTGAAAATGCCGGGAGAAGCGATTGCACCATCGCGCTTGAAAACATCGTTGCCATACTCGCCAATGTAAAAGCGACTGAATAATATGCCAGTGCTTCAACAGAAGTAACACGCGCCAAGACTACCTTTTCTAAATTAGCCAGCAAAATTGCGGCAATTCCTGAAATAGCAAGTGCGCCGCCAAATTTTAATAATGGTCTGATAATATTACGGTTGATTGAAAATCGAAAAAGTTCTTTAAGCAGTCTGCCGGATATGAAAAGATGTCCTATTAAAGTTAAAAAACTTGCAATCATCAGAGCGAATAATGCACCGGCGATGCCTCCGCCCAGATACAAAATTATCGGTGTCGCCGCAAGTCCGATGATTCTAAATCCGGCATTTACTAGAGTATTTAAGTCCATTCTCAAACGGGTAAGTTGAGGAGTATTGAATATTCCGCTTAAAAAATTCAAGACAAATGTTATCGAGGCAAATTTCAATGCCAGACTTGCTTCAGATTGCAGATGTGCCGGAACTTTGAACCATTCGACAATAGAAAATGATAATATAAAAATGAGAACAGCAATCGGTAAGGAAGCTGAAAAAGAGATCAAGGCAGCGGTTCTGACAATTTCTCCCTCTTCCTTTTTTGAACCTTTGGCGTATGCTTCCGAACCGAATTTGGTCGAGCCGAGGCTCATACCAAAATCTGCAAAATTAAAATAACTCGGAATTAATATTACTAAAACCAAAACCCCGTAAGCCTCCGAGCCTAGAAGTCTGATAACAAAAGGCGTTGTAAAAAGCGCAACTCCCAGAGGCAAAACCTGTCCTATAAAAGTCCAGAAACTACCTTTGAATACTTTTGTAGTCATTCCCTGAGTCGAAGGAATTTCAGTTTCGACCGGAGATGAAATTGAAAGAGTTTCTTGTGCCAAAATGATTATTTAAAATCTGCTGAATTTAGTATGAGGCTTTCTCATAAATAATGCGGAAAATAGTTTCCGACCATCGTCCACTTTTCTGTGAACAGGATTATTACAATATCAAAACAGGTCAGAAATAACACGCTAACCAAAAAGAACGAAAGAAAAATTCTAATCATTCAATCGTC
>JBDTSO010000121.1:0-8175 GCA_039931085.1 Acidobacteriota bacterium
TGCACGGCATCGCCGTATCGTAAAAATATGAACAGCGCGTTCGCTGATTCAAATTGCCGCCGTTGGTCGCCATATTGCGAATTTGCGCCGACGCGCCCGCCAGAATCGCCTGCGTTAAAAGCGGGAAATTCTGCCGGACGAGCGGATGATTCGCCGTGTCGGTATTTTTGCCGAGTCCGCCGATTGACACGCCACCTTTGTTCGCGCCGTCGGAAATCGTTTCAACTTTTGTCAGATTCAGCCGCGTTACATCAACCAATTCATCGGGTCGCATCACATCTTCTTTCATCAAATCAATGATATTAGTGCCGCCCGCCAAAAATTTTGCATTTGCGTTTGCCGAAACATTTTGCACGGCGTTTGCCGCGTCGTTCGCTTTTGTATATTTAAAAGGTCTCATTTTTTACGCTCCCTCCTTTTCGGCATTTTCAAAAATTGCCACATTATTTTCTCCGGCAAACTGCCATTTTTGCGCGACATCTTTGCCCGTATGAACTTCCTTGATCGCGTCAACAATGTTCGGATACGCACCGCAGCGACACAAGTTTCCGCTCATTCGCTCACGAATTTCGTCATCGGAAAGCTGTATCGAACGAGTTTTTTGCCGAACGTCCGCCGTTACATAACTGACTTCGCCGTTTTTCGCTTCATTCATCAGCGCAACCGCCGAACAAATCTGTCCGGGCGTACAGTAACCGCACTGAAATCCATCGTGTTTGACAAACGCCGACTGCATCGGGTGCAGTTCGTCGCCTTTTGCCAAACCTTCAATCGTCGTAACATTTTTGTCTTCGCACGTCGCCGCCAAAGTCAGACACGACAAAACTCTGCGCCCGTCAACAATCACTGTACACGCGCCGCATTGTCCGTGATCGCAGCCTTTTTTCGTGCCGGTCAGCATCATTCGTTCGCGCAGTGCATCGAGCAAAGTCATCCGTGAATCAACATTCAGCGACTTTTCCGCGCCGTTGACTTTAAAAACTACTTTTACGCCGTTTTCAATATTAACGGGAGCGTTTAAAAAAGTTTCACCTTCGGCAAGAGCAAAAGCCTTTTGCTCGGATAAAAGCTGCGTCGCCAAAATCGCCGCGCTTGCAGCCGACACTTGTTTCAAAAACTTGCGCCGCGCGTCGCCGTGTTCGGAAAGTCCGTTTATCTCATCATTCAGGAGTTCTTCGAGCAGTTTTTTCTCGTCTTCATTCAATTTCGTTTCTTCTATTTCGGTTTCGTTTGTCATTTAAATTTTCCCCTCAATCCGTTGCAAATTTATTGCTTTGAATTTATTTCTACTAACTTTTATAAAAAACCCGATAACTAAAAATTAACACGCTGAAATGGTTTTGTCATTAACAATTTTCCGCGATTTTGAATTCCAAAGCCAAAAAGTTATCTTTATTCAATCATAAAGAGATGAATTAAAAATGGCAAAAAAATCTAAAATCGGACTTATAATTCTCGCCGCCGGCGCGTCCGTGCGAATGGGAAAACCTAAACAATCGCTTGAGTTTAACGGCAAAACTCTTTTGCAGCGAGCGGTTCAAACGGCACACGAATCCGAATGCCGCCCGATTGTCGTCGTTCTCGGCGCACAAGCTGATATTCTGAAAAATGAAATAAAAAATTTTGACGTGCAAATCGTCGAAAACACTAATTGGAAAAAAGGAATGAGCAGTTCGATTAAAACGGCATTGGAAAAAAATTTAGAGATAAACAGTCAAATAAATGGCGTTCTCATAATGGTTTGCGACCAGCCGTTTGTTTCTGTCGAACTCATCAATCAAATTGTTGAAATGTATCGAAAGACCGATTCGTTGATTATTGCTTCCAAATACGGCGAAACGCTCGGCGTTCCTGCACTTTTCGGCAGACGAGTATTTCCGCAACTTCTGAAACTTGAAAATGAAAGCGGCGCGAAAAAAATTATTAGGCAATTTCAGAATGAAACCGCTTTTGTATCGTTTGAAGAAGGAAATTTTGATGTTGACACGCCAGAAGATTATTTGAAACTGATTAATGGCGAAAACTAATGTAAACTTTATAATTCTTCGTCGCTCAAATTTCTCAAGCCTTGTTTTTCAGCACGTTCATTGTCGAGCGCGGTTAAAACGTCGAGCAGGAAATTTGTGCTGCTCGCAGCACTTATGACAACCGGAAATTCGTGGTTGGAAGTGGAAAATTCAAATGTGCCGCTGTTGATTTCGATAATGTCGCGGAAAGCTCTCACGCCGTGATGTTCGTTGGCTTCAGCATCAACAATTTTACCTTCGTTGAACGAAACATTTCCGAGAAGCAAATCGGATTTTATCACTAATAAACCCGTCATCCTTGAGTTTTCAATTACCTGAACGGCATCGAAAATGCCTATGAAGGCGAGATTTCCCGCGAAAGTTACGTCGGTGCGGACTTTTTGCGGCGATTTATCGCGGTTGACGGCAAAATCGGAACGACGTGCGCGGCGAATCGCTTCGAGTCCGGGCGCAACCGAAATGCGCGGGTCGAGCAGTTTTGCTTCTTGAAGCCGGTCATAAGCCAGATCAAAATCCTCACGCCCGATATAAAGACTAACCAACGCCAGACATTGGGCGGCGGCTTCGGTTAAATTTTTTTGCGAAATGCAGATTTCACGCATCTTTTCGCGCAGGGAAATCGAGCGCGGACTGCGCTCCATTGATTCACGGAGCAAAGCGAAGGCTTTTTCCGGCGAACGATATTTTATGAAAAGATCAGCATCAAGCAGAACCGATTCAATGGAAACTTCTGTAAAAAGCGTTGCGGGTTTTATTTTTTCTGCTGTTTCAATCATAACTTCTTTCAGTAAACAAAATTGTTCAACATCTTAAAATTAACACAAATATCGGACATTATTCATTAAAATTTTCACCTGTGAACAAAAAAAGCAAAATTGCTAAAAAAGTAATTTCGCTTTTTTAGTACCGAGCAAATTAAGTTTTTCAACATTTCGATTAAGTTCTGAGTTCAAACTTCAGTTTGTCCGCCGCACTTTGCTGGCGGAAATACGCTAAAGCGTGAACTCAAAACATTAGAAAATTCATTTTATAGAGTATTCAGTTGATTTGACACAAATTTTAGAAATCGAATCTCATTCCGAGCCTGATTTGCCGTTGGCGATAGGTTCGCGTCGGCACTAGAAAACGATCCCGAAAACCCTGCATCGCCGCTGCCGTCGCATTTGAACCGAGTGCGTTAAAGTCAATAAACGCGGCGCCGTAGTTGAAAACCGCCGCGTTGAGAATATTGTCAAACTCAATAGTCGGACGAAGTTTCATTCTTTCGGACAAACGAAATTCACGGGTTATGTTCACATCAAACGTAAAAAACGAAGGTCCCGTGCCGCTGTTGCGCGGAAGATTCCCGCTCTTTGCTCCAATCGGCGCGAGCGAAAACTGTGCTGCCAACGCTTCGGGAAACGGTGAACCCGGCGCACGCCAAACGATGTCGTCGAGATTTCCGCTAAAATTTAGTCGATCAGTGCTGACATCATCGAGATTTCGGTCTCTGCCGCCGTTGCCGAGATTAAACGGCGCGGAGCTTCCGGCGCGAAACAGCGGCGAAACGCGCAATTTTCCGAACCAATACGGCGTGTCAAAAGTTCCCGAAAAGGCGAATCTGTGTCTGCGGTCTTGCAGTGTTCGTGTGAATTCGCGGTCAAAATCGCCGTTAATTTCAGCGTTTGCAGTATTATTCAAGCCGTCGTCTTTGGTTGAAGATAAAGTATAAGCGGCGCGAAAACTTCCGCCGAAACCGTGTCCGAATTTTCGCAGACGCGAACGCATTTCGAGAATTAAACCTTGATAAAACGCTTTGCCGATTGAACCGATGCGCGACAGTTCTTCAAAATTCTGATTCGGTCTGAGATTTGCGATTGCCGCCAGAGCAATTCCAATCGGTGCGCCGGTGGCGTTATTATTACTTCCCGCAACCGAAACGAGCGGAGATGTTGAAAATGTATTGGTCGTGTTTAAATTCACGAAACAATTTGTCGTTGTTACGCCGCAGTTTGTCGTGCCGTTCGGCGTTGTGGCGATGCCGATGCCGTCGCCGGTTGAACCGAGATAAAATGTGTATCTTCGGGTCGGCGAAAGTTGAAACGGATTGTTTATCAGATAATCCGTAAAGTCTGCGTAACCATTTGGTAAAACAGGCGCGTTGATATTGCGGTCGCGCCATAATCGAACGGTTTTGTTCCAAGTATAATTCGCTTCAAAAACGATGCCTTTCGAGATCTCCCGTTCAAAACCGACGTTAAATTGATAGCTTTCTGGAATTTTCAATGACGGATCAACCGAACGCAGAGGATTTCCCGTGCTGCCTTGATTAATAACAAATCCGGTGCTGCCGTTGCAGGTGAATGTCGTTGTAACCGTCGCGCAGGCATTTCCGACAAGCGTTTGCAAATTTGTTTGGGAAGCGAACGAATTTGGAAATTGCCCGGAGATGGCGGCGAGAATCGCTGTGCGGCGCGGATCGGCGGCACTTGTGCCGATTGAATTTGTGTCAAACGGCATAATGCCGTTGACGTTTTGGATAAAATCGGCAATCGTGCGAAGCAAAGTACGGTTGTAAAAAATTCCCGTGCCGAAACGAATGACGGTTTTGCCTTTTTTGAACGGATTCCACGCAACACCAATGCGCGGACCGAAATTGTTGTTATCGTCAACGCTCGTTTCGCGTTCATATCTCAGACCAAAATTCAAGGTCAGATTCGGACGCGCTTTGAGTTCGTCATTTAAAAAGAATCCCGTATATGTATTTTTGATATCCGAGCCTGTGCCGAAATTCAAGCGAAATCTTGACAGTGTATTCTGCTGAAATGTTCCGACATTAGCAAAACTGAATGTGCCGGTTGCGTCGCTCAATTCCTTCGCTTTCGAGCGGATGGTTTGGATGTCCGCGCCGCCTTTAAAAATGTGGTTTCCAAAAATAAAAGTCAGAGTTTCCTGAAATTGATAACGAGTTTCGCGGCGGTTTTGGGGAAATGTGTCGCTATTGCCGCCGGTCGAAGTCGAATTGCCGGCGACGAGCGTTTGGCTGCCGCCGGTCAAAGGATTTGTATAGCCAATTAAAACAACCGGCGCATCGGGATTGTCGGTTTGAAAACTCGGTTCTAAAATCGAGTATTGAAAGCGAAATTGATTGACGGCTTTTGCGTTAAAAACGTGATTATCCGTAAAGTTAATCGCGTCGGTGTCGGTGGTTTTCGCCTGCAAAGCGTCGTCCAAACGAGTGCTGGTCGCCGATGTCGTGCGGCGGTTTTTTCTGCGACCTAATTGATAGCCGACCGTAAAGTTGTTGTTCAAGGTCAGTCTGTGATCTAATTTCGCCGTAAAAATATGCGCGATATTCGGGGTCGAGTAAAGAACATTATATGCCGCCAAATCTAAGCACGACGCAATTGGACAATCCGCATTTCCAGCCGGAAGCGCAAAACGCGGATTTGAACCGAGCGGCACAAAAGTATTGATAAATGTCGTATCTTCCAAATTGTTGTATTCGTAGGCGACGGAGAAAAATGTGCGATTATGTCCATCATAGATTTTCGGCAAAACAATCGGTCCGTTCAGAGTAAATCCGGGATTATATTCCGTCAGCGGCAAGCGTGGAAATCCGCGGCTGTTGTTATAATAAGTGTTGGCGTTCAGATTGTCGTCGCGGAAAAACATAAATATTCGTCCGCGCAAACGGTTTGAACCGCTTTTTGTCCGCAAATTGATGCGCCCGCCGGAAGCGCGTCCGTATTCGGCGGAAAATTGATTCGTAACAACCTGAACTTCTTCGATAGATTCGATTGACGGCTGAAAACGGACGTTTGCCGAGCGGTCATCGTTGTTATCCAAACCGTCAATCGTAATATTGTTTGAATAGGAAACGCCGCCGGAAAGCGAAAAATTTCCCTGTTCGGCTGGCGCGGTTGAATTTGTTACGTTGCGGTCGTCCGCCAAATCCCGCGTAGATAACGCTTCTTCGGTTGTTCCGCCGAGCGTCAGAACGAGATCAAGCGGATTCCGTGAATTGTTCGGCAATTCTTCGACTTCGCGCTGCGTGACCGTTCCGCCGACGATCATTCGCGTAACGTCAACCGAAGTTGCGTCTTCTTCAATTGTTACAATCTGCTCGGCAACAACATCCGCCGGAGCGAGGGAGAAATCGAGCTGTACGCTTTGACCGGAAATCGTTTGAAGATTGATTTTTTCTTTCGTGCCGAAACCGGAAGCGGCAGCTTTTATTTTGTAAGTTCCGGGCGGAAGTTCGATGATTTTATATCGTCCTTCATCATTTGCGACAACCGTGCGTTCGATGCCGGTTTCAGTCTGCGTTGCTGTAACCGCCGCGCCGACAATCGGCGCACTGTTTGAATCGGCGATTTTACCGCTGATTGTTACTTCGTCGAGGTCTTGAGCGAATATTGTTGTAGTAGAAACAACAAGAAAAAGTAAAAAAACGATGAGTGAAAACGCGAGTTTCCCGTAAGAGTTCTTCATTTATTTTCTCCTGTAAGATGTTGAGTTAAGATTTTTGAGACGAGGTATTTTTACTCAAAAGTAGAAAATTGTAAAGAAAAAAATTACAGGAACGAAGTTGAATGGAAATTAATCGTCTTCAATGTGAGCAAAGACTGTCTTTCTAATTGATAAACGTGAAATCGGGATTAATGCTTCAGTGTCGGCAAATACTTCGCTTTTGTTTGAAAATTCGTCGGCGTGAGATTGCAGATATTCAAAAAAGCGTTCAAATTCTTTCTGCATTTGATCCATTTTCTCACGCATATTAAGAATAATTTCGACACCCGCGAGATTTACGCCTAAATCGCGCGTCAAAGATAAAATAATTTCCAGACGTTCGATGTCCGAGTCTTCATACAAGCGCGTATTTCCTTCAGAGCGTGAAGGTTTCAACAATCCTTCACGCTCATAAAGCCGCAGAGTTTGCGGATGAATCTCGAAAAGTTCCGCCACCGCGCTGATCGTGTATGTTTTTATCTTCTTTTTCATAAGTCTGGGAAGTCTGGGAAGTCTAGGAAGTCTTGAAGTCAAAGAAGATTTACTTCCCAGACTTCCAGACTTACTCCAATCCCATTGCGCGGCGCGGATTTTCCGAGTTCGCTTTTTCAAAGTTTTTCAAAATCTCTTTGGTTTCTTCGCTGATTACGCGCGGAAGAGAAATTTTCACTTCGATAAATTGATCGCCGCGCAGATTCGGATTTCTCAAAGACGGAAAACCGCGTTCACGAAGGCGAAACTTTTGTCCCGATTCCGTTCCCGCCGGAATTTTTAACTGCGCTTTGCCTTCAACCGTCGGCACTTCAATTTTTGCTCCCAACGCGGCTTCCGGCACGGTTATCGGCACGATAACGTAAATATTATCTCCTTTGCGCGTAAAAAATTTATGCTTGCCGACATTCGTCAGAATAAATAAATCTCCCGGCGGTGCGCCCAATCTTCCGCCTTGACCTTTTTTCGGAATCCGAACGCGCGAACCCGTATCAACGCCCGCCGGAATGCGAATTTTTACCTGTTCGGTTTTCGGCGTAACTCCTTTGCCGTTGCATAAACTGCACGGTTGACGACGGCGACCCGTGCCTTCACAGTCGGGACAGGTTTGCGAAAATTGCAAACGCCCGCCGCTTCTCTGCACTTGTCCTGTGCCTTTGCACGTCGAACAAACGACAACCGGACCGCCCGTGTCGCCCGCGCCTTGACAACGCGAACACTGTTCGGAGCGATTGACCGTAATATTTGTCGTCAAACCCGTAACGGCTTCTTCAAAACTCAACGCCAGCGGCATTTCAATATCCGCCCCTTTTTTCGGCATCGCCCGCGGCGGTTCAGGCTCACGTTGTTTGGCACTTCCGCCGCTGAATAAATCGGAAAAAATATCGCGGAAACTTGACGAAGAACTGCCGCTGCCGTCCGGCTCAAAGTCAAAACCCGAAAAATCAAAACCGCCCGTGCCGCCCGCGCTGCTCGTCGCGCCCGTCGCATACGAAGAATTTACATCCAGATTATCGGCGTAGTAACCAAAACGGTCAAAAACCTTTCGTTTTTTCTCGTCGGAAAGCACGTCGTTCGCTTCCTGGATTTCCTTAAATTTTTCTTCGGCGTTTTTGTCGTTCGGATTTACGTCCGGGTGAAATTTACGCGCCAATTTGCGATACGC
>JBDTSO010000122.1:0-8173 GCA_039931085.1 Acidobacteriota bacterium
AGGCGACGAATACGACACGGCTTATTTTGATAAAAAGCCGAAATTTATGCACTATTTGCCGGAAATGGCGATTGTCAATAATATCGAATTCGATCACGCCGATATTTACCGCGATTTGGAAGCCATCAAGTTTGAATTTTCGCGTCTGATGAATCTCGTGCCGTCAAACGGACGCTTAATCGTCGGGATTGATTCGCCCGTCGCGCGTGAAGTTTTGGACGAAATGCGACCGAAACTTAATACGAACGTTGAAACTTTCGGCACGTCGGATGACGCGAAATGGCAGGCGCGTTATATTGATTTTTCGGGCGATACGACGCGCTTTACGGTTTTTAAAGAAGGTCATTCGTGGGGCGAATTTGAAACGCATCTGATCGGTGAATTCAATGTGCGAAATTGTTTGGCAGTGATAATTGCGGCGGACACTTGGGGAATTTCTAAAGAGAAAATGCAGGAAGCGTTTCAAACATTTAAATCGGTCAAACGGCGCGTCGAAATTCGCGGCATCGAACGCGGCGTAACCGTCATTGACGATTTCGCACATCATCCGACGGCGGTTGAGGAAACGCTAAAGGCGTTGAAAACCAAATATGACGGCAAGCGTTTAATCGCTGTTTTCGAGCCGCGTTCGTGGTCTTCACGTCTTGCCGTATTTCAGGAAAAATACGAAAAAGCCTTTGCTTATGCCGATTACGTGATTATTGCCGGAGTTTACAACACTTCAAAAGCGAGCGAACTCGGCAAGGTTTTGGATGTCGGCGAACTCGTCGAAGACATCAAATTGCAGGGCAAACCGGCGATGAGTTTTCCCGATGCCGATTCAATCGTCGAACATCTCGCGCCGGAATTAAAAGACGGCGATGTCGTAGCGATTATGTCAAACGGCGGTTTTGGCGGCATTCACGATAAAATTTTGAACATTTTGAAGCAGAATTGAAAATAACCCAAGAATAAAAAAAATCGCTTGCCTAAATTACAAAAGACAGGCATAATCACAAATGTTTCGCTCTCAGGTATCTCCGGTCAGATGCGCCCGTTCTCAATGATTTTGCGACGATTTCGGTACGGTAGAGAGATTTTTCAAAGGTTTAGAAGCAGTTTGGTTTCACCGTAAAAAAAGTTAGGCGCGTCGCGCTTGGATAGAAAAAACAGTTTTTTAGAGATTTTCCTTCCTGCAAATTTTCAAGCCTGTCTTTGCTTCATTCAGATAGAAATAGATAGAGAAAAACAATGAGTACTAAACTTTATGTGGGGAACTTGTCGTTCGGCGTGACAAGTGATGATTTACAAGAGCATTTTGCTCAGGCAGGAACGGTTGAATCGGCGAAAGTCGTTGAAGACCGCGACACGGGACGCTCACGCGGTTTCGGTTTTGTCGAGATGTCATCGGCGGACGAAGCAACGGCGGCGATTGAACAATTTAACGGACAGGATTTGGACGGACGCAACCTAGTTGTCAACGAAGCGCGTCCGCGTGAAGAAGGCGGCGGCGGAAATCGAGGTGGACGTGGCGGCGGTCGCGGCGGAAATCGCGGCGGCGGCGGTGGTTATGACGGCGGTGGTGGTCGCGGCGGCGGCGGCGGCGGCGGCGGCGATTATTCGCGCTGGTAATTAAAAACTAATAAAAGGTAAAGATGAAAAAGTGTCCAAAATTTAGACACTTTTTCATCTTTACCTTTTTAAAAGCCTTTTTTATTGATATATGAACGGCGTAATTAAATAAAGAATGTGAAATCAACCGATGTTTATTCAGTCATTTCGATAGAGTTCGAGTCTTTGTTCATAAGCCTTTCTGACGATTTGCACGTCTTCCAAAAAATTCGGAAGTTCCTCCATTCGCAAAGCCTGCGGTCCGTCAACCAAAGCGACGCTCGGTTCGGGATGAAAATCAACCAGAATCATATTCGCGCCCGCGATTACGCCTTGCGCCGCACAGTGCATAATGTCGAGAATCCGATCGGAACTGCGCGCCCGCGTCCCGACCGAATGCGACGGATCAATACAGACGGGCATTCTGGTCAAACGCTTAACAACCGGAACATGCGCGAAATCAACCATATTTCTATGCGGATCGCCGATGTTCGTTTTCATTCCGCGCAAGGCAAAAATTACTTTTTGATTGCCTTCGCTTGCCAGATATTCGGCAGCGTGTAAGGACTCGTCCAAAGTAATTCCGAAGCCGCGTTTGAGCAAAACGGGAAATTCCTGTTGACGACCGACGCTTTTCAGAAGCTCGAAATTCTGCGTGTTGCGCGTTCCGATCTGCATCATCACGCCGGTCGGATTGCCGGTTTTTTCCAACGCTTCACGAATTTCTTCCAGATGCGATTCGTGAGTGATTTCCATCGCAATCACTTTAATTCCATATTTTCCGGCAAGTTCAAAAACATACGGCAGACAATTTTTCCCGTGACCTTGAAATGAATACGCGCTCGTGCGCGGTTTATACGCGCCCATCCGCGTACAGACCTGACCGTTTTCCTGCAAAGCTTTCATCATTTTCTCGACGCTTTCCGGCGAGTCAACCGCGCATAAACCTGCGAAAATATTCAGGTTATTCTGGCTAAACTCAACGCCGTTGTAGCTAAAACGGTTTTGCCTGTTGTCGTCTTTATGGCGACCGAGAACGCGATATTCTTCCGAAACGCGCACGACGTGATCAACGCCCGGAAAACTTTTCATCTCTTCGAGCGACAGTGCCGCCGTGTTGCCGATCAGATAAACTTCGGTCAAAATTTGTTCCGCGCCCTGAACTTTATGAACGCGCATTTCGACATTTTGAACATTTTTCAGATGCTTTTCGATCCGCCGAAATTCGCGGGAAGCAGTATCAATATGTGGTTTTAGAATTAAAATCATTTTACTTTTGTAAAGGCGATTCCTTGCCGTCGCCGGCAGCGTTTCAAGTTTTCCGCTTTTAATTTTTAATCGTCGAATATCGTCCGAGATAACGAACTGCAACCGCAATTTCGCCGATTTCTTCGAGTGCGCCACGCAGTTCGCTTTCGTTCGGCGGAGATTGCAAATCAAAGTAAAAATTAAACTGCGACGGCGCATCTTTGATCGGTCGGCTTTCAATTTTTAACAAATCAATTCCGCGCCGCACAAATGGTCGAAGTGCGCTGTGCAGGGCGCCGGGCTGATTATTTAACCTGACGACGAGCGAAATTTTACCGCCTTTATTTTGTTCGTCGGCTTTCGGCGAAAGAAGCGCAAAGCGCGTGTAGTTTTCCGTGTGATCTTCGATGTGTTCGCGCAAAATTTTGCCGCCGTAGATTTCCGCCGCGCGTTTGCCGCCTATTGCCGCGCGGGTTACGTCGCCGCTCTCGACCGCACGTTTTATGCTTCCCGCCGTGTCGTCTGCCGCCAAACCTTTTAAATGCGGATGACCTGCAAAAAATCTTTCGCATTGCGCGAGCGCGACCGGATGCGATTCGACAACTTTTATCGTTTCGAGAGTCGCTTCCGAACACGCCACCAAGTAATGCGAAACCGGCAAAATTATTTCACCGACGATGCTCAAAGAACTGTTCAAAAGCAAATCGTAACAGCGGTGAACCGAACCGACCAAACTATTTTCGAGCGGCGTTAAAATATAATCCGCTCTGTCCAAATCTATCGCTTTATATAAATCTTCAAATGTTTGGCAAGGAATCGTCCGGCAATCTTCACCCATAATTCCCAGCGTGGCGGTTTCGCTGAAACTTCCGTGTTCGCCCAGAAAAGCGACACGCGATTTTCCGGCTAAATGCGATAATCCGGCTGTTTCTTCCGCCGATTCAAACGGCTGACGATACGCTTTTTGTTGAAGATTGAGCGATTCGTCAATGATTCTTTGAAATATATTGGCGATGCTCCGTTCGTCAAACGGACCGGGATTTTCTTTCGTCAAACGATCCAAAACATCTGTTTCGCGCTTTGGATCGCACAGCGATGTGTCCACATCTTTTTTTGCCGCGCCGACGCGCAAAGCGATTTCCGCGCGTTTATTCAAAAGGCGCAGAATTTCGCTGTCAATCGCGTCAATCTCGACCCGCGGACTGTTTATTTTCGGTTCGCTCATAATTTATCAAATCATTTTGCCGTTTCCTATTTCTGTTTTAATTGTCCGGTTTTCATAAAAAAAATGCCACTACCTTTTTATTTTGGTAATGACATTTTTTATAAACAGAATTCGCGTCATTGCCAATCAAGTGTTGGTAAATGTAAAAATATAATAAATAAACATCGCCGTTAAATCAGGCGTGTTCGATTTGTTCGTATATTTTTTAAAACTGTTGTTCATAACAAAATTTGTGATTTTCAAACATTATACCAATGAAATTTTTATGTCAACGGTTTTTTCAAAAAAGCTGCTTTCTCCGGCATTTTACTTTCCGATGTAATCCGATTTTCCTTTGAAATTTGTCAAAGCCTCGACGATTTCATCTATTGTCGCCTGACGAACTCTCGAAGAATTCACTCCGTTGACAATAACGGAAAAAACCATTTTTTCGCCCGCCGCCGTCGAAGCATAACCCGAAAGTGCAGAAACCTGATCAATCGTGCCGGTTTTCCCGCGCACATTTCCGGCGGCGGAAGTGCCGACAAAGCGATTTCGCAAAGTTCCGTCAACGCCTGCGATTGTCAATGCTTCACGCCAAGCGTTGGTATAACGGCTTTGGTTCGCCATATATGTGTAAAGCTGAACCAACGAAGCAGGCGTAACCAGATTGTGCCGCGAAAGTCCCGAACCATCGTATTGAATCACGCTGTCGGACGAAATACCGATTTCATTCAAAAAGTTTTTGACGACAAAAATTCCGCGATCCGCGCTGGTTGAATTCGGGTCGTTTAACGGATTTTGCGCCGGATTTTCAGTAATTTTGAAAGGAATTTTTTCCGCATTTTGTCCGAGCGTCCACAAAATTGTTTCGGTGTAAAGATTCTGACTCGGCTTTAATGTTTTCGCCGCGACGATGCTCAATGGCGGCGATTCGAGTTTGGCAATTTCAACCGGCGGCGCGGCAGACAAATTTTTATCTTTGACTGTTTTATTCAGACCCGTGATAACAATGCCTTTTTTCAACAAAAGTCCGCGCAGCATTTCGACAAAAAGATCGGCAGCGTGTGAAACGGCAATGCGACCCGTGAAATTTTTATCGTCCAACGGCATCGTGCCGGAAATTTCGAGAATATTTTGATCGAGTTTTTTGACGACTTGCAAATCACGCTTAATGCCGGACGCGGAAGTCGTGCAGTGATTGATAAATTTTACGATAGTGTTAACCGGCAAAATTTGAACGATGCACGGCTGGTTGGTTATTCCCGGCTTGACGGACAAATCAACCGCATTATCATTCACGCCCAACGCTGAAACTTCCGCGCCGTAATACCATTGCAAATCGTCCCATTCCCAACCGGACGGAATCGGAAAACCCGTAAAATAACTTTCGTCGCCGACAAGATTTCCTTCGATACGTTTCACGCCTGCCGCCGCGATTTTTTCCGCCAAAGCGTCCAAACCTTTGTAATCATCGCCGTCGTAAAACGCGCCCGAAAACGAAACATCGCCGCGCCCGAAAACAGTTAAATCGCCGCGAATTGTGCCGTT
This sequence comes from Acidobacteriota bacterium, assembly GCA_039931085.1. Taxonomy (GTDB): domain Bacteria; phylum Acidobacteriota; class Blastocatellia; order Pyrinomonadales; family Pyrinomonadaceae. The sequence goes on from JBDTSO010000122.1 coordinate 5,594, forward strand.
TGCATCCGGCATCATCGGCGCATAAACACTCGTTACGAATTGAAAATTCGGCGAAAGTTTTTCGAGTGCAGTCGCCACCGTAAAACTTTTCATATTCGATGCGGGCATAAAATATTTTTCGGCATTATTTTCAAAAATCGTCTTGCCGGAATCGAGCGAAACGATTTTTATTCCAACTTGCCCGCGCTGAAGTTCGGGACGCGCCAAACTTATCCGCATCTGCGACTGCAATTCCGCTAAATTTTGCTGCGCCGGAACAGGCGTTGGAGTCGCCGTCGGTGTCGGCGTTGGCGAAACTGTCGGAATCGGTGTCGGCGTTTGTTTAGGAGTCGGTTTTGTAACCGTTCGCACGCGTTTGATGCTCTGTGCCGTTGCCGGAACGCCGAAATTAAAGCTGACGAAGACAATTGCGAAAGATAAAAATCCTGCGATTTTTATGCGATTTAGTTTTTTTTTCATCGAAACTGATTTTACAATAATTTTTTATCTAAAGAAAAAAAAGGTTGCCGGAAATTGTTTCCCGGCAACCTGAATTACTCAAGGAGAATTGACAAACTATTTCTTTTCGCCGATCAAAACATCAATATCGGTTTGCGGAACTTGCAGATTGAGCATTATTTCGTTGCCGGCAGCAGAAATTTTCGCGTTGTCAATCATTCGACCGTAGACTTTTTTATCCGCGCCTTTTGACGCGCCGAGCAACGCTTTGCCGACCATTTGCAAACCGTCGAGCGTGTCTTTTAAGTTTTGCGCTTGTTCGGGTTTGAAGGTTTTCACTGTCAGCGCGACATTTGAATTTACGCCGCTGACATCGAAAGTTCCGTAAATTTGGCGAATCGCGTCGAGATTTTTTCCGAGTTCGTCATTGTCCAAATCAACAAAACCCGATAAACCGTTCGGCAAATTCGCGCCGAAACTCATCACGACATTTTGTTTGCGATAGACAAGATTTAAAAGTTCATTGTTGACGCGGGTTTTCGCTTGCAGAGTTTCACGAACACGCGCCGCCGAACCGATTGCCAAAGTGTTGCCATCATAAGCAGTTACGGCGAGTTCACGGCTCAAACCGGCAAACATCCGGTCAATCGCTTTGTCAAACCACGAATCTTTTGCCGCCGGTTTGTTTTGAGCATTGTCTTTCTTAACCATTTCATCAATCTTAAAAACAAAAACGGTTTTGTCGCCGACTTTTTCTTCACGATATTTGCCTTTTGAAGCGACTTTTGCAACCGCCAAAAGTGCGCCCGCGTTAAAAGTTCCGCGTGCCAGCAAAATCGGTTCGAGATCAACTTCTTTTGCCGAAATTTGTTTGGTCGAAACGCCGACGGCGATTTGTTGAAACTGTCTGGCATCAATTCCCGTCTTGGTTTTGATTTCGTCAATCTGACCTAAAATCTTAGCCAGCATCGGTTGATTGCCTGACAAAATCTGCGGCAGCGCGTCGCCTAAAAGTCGCTGCATATCCAACGTCATAATGCCGTCCGAAGCCGGAAGGAGCGCGACGAGCTGCGACGTTTGATTTGTTTTATTATCGGTATTTGTTTTGGCGAATATCGTGCCGATGCCGTTTAGGACAAACGCGCCGACAACAAACAGCGCAAAAAATTTGTTTTTCATTATTGGAAACCTCGATTGAATATGTTTTAAAATAAAATGCTAACACAATAAAGATGATTTATAATCAGTTTTGAGTTGGCTGTTGATTGGTTTTTAGTTTTTGGTTTTTAGTTTTTTGCTAAAATCCAAAAGGTTAGTCGTCAATTTAAAATAGGTTCTAAAAACCAAAAACTTTTTTATGTATTCGATAAGTTTTCCAAATCCGCGCACGCACGAATACACCGAATGGGTTTTATTCGGCGATTATTATTACAACGCCAGCGATATTGTCGGGTTTGGCGGCGATTTGGCGGTTGAAAATTTGCGAAACGCTTATCGAAACGGCATTTTTCCGTGGCACATTGACGGTTTGCCGCTGCCTTGGTTTTGTCCGAAAAACCGCGCTGTTTTGGAATTTTCCGAACTTCACATTCCGCGCACACTGCGAAAAGAACGGCGCAAAACGGATTTTACCTTTACGATTGACAAAGATTTTCGTCAGGTCATCAAAAACTGCGCGAAAGTTCGGCGCAACGGTGAAAGCGGAACGTGGATTACAAAAGATTTTATCGAATCGTATTGCCGATTTCACGAAGCGGGCGACGCGCACAGCGTTGAAGTTTGGGACACTTCCGGCAAACTCATCGGCGGACTTTACGGCGTTGACGCGGGCGGCGTTTTTTGCGGCGAAAGTATGTTTCACATTGCTTCCAACGCTTCAAAACTCGCGTTGCTTTTTTTGATCGAACATCTAAAATCACGCGGCGCGATGTGGCTTGATACGCAAGTGATGACTCCGCATTTTGAAGTTTTAGGAGCGAAAGAAATTGACCGCGAAGATTTTCTGAATAAACTCGAAGACGCGCAGACGCAAAATCTGACGCTTTTTTAACGAATTATGGACATACAGAAAGAAATACGCGAGCATTTGCTCGAATTATTAAAAGGGAAATCGGCACATATTGGTTTGGAAACCGTTTTGAA
>JBDTSO010000123.1:0-8166 GCA_039931085.1 Acidobacteriota bacterium
AAATCCTTAAAGTTAAATTTTATTTAAAATCTTTTATTTTCTTTATTTTTATGCAAAACCCGAAAATTCATTCGTCCAGATCAAAACCCGGTATAGAATAGCGAGTTTTATTACGAGTATAAAGAATCTGTTAAGGCTAATTACCTTCTGCTTTACAGATAAAAAGTAAGCAGTTTCCAAATTCGTAAAAAAGTTGTTTTGAATTATAAGGCTGTATCACTACTTCATTAAGAAAGAGTCGGACTACGAAGCAAGCAGAATATCAGCCGATAGTATGACGGATTTTATGTTTAACGATTCCTATAGTTTGCTAGATTCATTTCAGATAACTCTTCGGAAAATTTCACTTTTGAACACCACAAAATTCGATATACCGCCAAATCAAAACACCTTGTAGACAATCTACCGGAAAACTGTTCGTAATAAGTTGATTCGGAAATTTCAGACGACATTGATGCGCTAAAAAATCCATATATCAACCACGCGAACAGTTTCCCGCTAACCAAATAGTCGGTTAAACGGTTGCGACATTAACAAAAAAATCTGTTGACCGCCCAAAAATCAGCTATTTTTAACTAATCAAAAAAGGAGATTAAAAAATCATGAAATACATAATCAAAGGAAGGTTGTGCGGTTTTATTTGCGCTGAATGCCCGGAACCGCTTTCAAATGTCAAGGTAAGAATTTATCGTATCGAAGATCAGGAAAATATCGTTTCAAACGCCGTTTCAAATGCTAAAGAAACATTTGCCATCGTGGATGAAGAGGCGATAAAAGCTAAAGAATCGAGGTTGATTGCCGAAGCCGCCACTGATGATGAAGGCAATTTCAATTTTGAATTGGGAGAAAATCAAAGGTATGAGGGTGAAGCGTTTGAAATTGATGTTTATTGCGGAACAGTTCCGCATTTCAAACCCGGCAAAAACCCGCCGCCGCCCGTTCAATTTTCGATTACGACGTTACAACCGCGCTGGCGGCAGACCGAAAACGAATTTTTGTATGTTTACGATTATTGTCTGCCATATCGTTTCTGGTGCGCGATTCGCGCAAGATTCGGCGCGTGGACAATTTGCGGACGTTTGCGAACTTGTGCAGAACCTAAAACTCCGATTCCGGGAGCGAGCGTCCGGGCATTTGATGCGGATTGGCTGCAGGACGATCCGCTCGGCTCCGCAGTTACCGATGCAACCGGACGTTTTCGCATAGATTACACAACGGCGGATTTTCGCGTTACACCTTTTTCTCCGTTTATAAACATCGAGTTTGCAAGCGGACCGGACGTTTATTTCAAAGTTGAACTCGGCGGAAATAACATAATCAATGAAACTCAAGCAGACGGTCGGCAGCCGGGACGAGAAAACGTCGGGCATTGTTTTTGCGTAGAACTTTGCTCGGATGAGATTCAGCCGCCCGATGTCGAACACATTCCGCACTGGCAGCAGGTTGAAATTTTCGACATTCATCCGTTTCCATCCGGTTCGGCGACAGGCTTTTCCGCTGAAGGTTATGCCGGCGGTGCGGCAAATTCTTATGTTTTCGGCGGGGGCGTGACATTAAAAGGAAACTGTCCTTTGCGAAATGTCGCAGCACCGGCAAATCCGCTCGAATATCGCTTTCTAATCGGTGAATGGACTTGGACGGGCGGAGCGGATGATCCGAATTCGCTTCCGACGGTTGCGCCTGCCTTATTAAATCCGGTAACGCAAATCGCCGATACACACGTCGGCTATGTATTTTACACAAACGCATTTAGCTTGTCGGATTCGGCTCAAGTCATTATTAATTCAGGTGATTTGTTGCCGGACGGTTGGATCAGACTTGAAGGCAAAGCCGTTACAGTTGATATGCGAGACGGAACAACCGCCGTGGTTAATGTAAATAATTCCAACTTCCTGCGAACATTTGATTTGTTTGAGTTAAATTCACCCGCAATTACGAGCGCACATCTGGCAAAATTACCCGGTGGTTTGCCGATTGACGATGCCGGACGCTCTTTAAATACAAACGAACGCGAACCGATCAGGCGTTACCGCCTGATGTTTGAGGTCCGCGACGGCACAACGCTTACAATGGTTGCCACCGATACGCTGGATTCGATTATTCTTGATAATTCTCCGGTGATTTATGCTCTCGATCTGGAAGAACTTCGCACAAACGCCTGTAATCCTATTTCGGCAGGCGCGGTGCATATTCTTTACACGATTGATCATCCGCATTTGCGGTTCTTCAATCTTGGAATTTCAAACAACAATGGCGGCGTGCATCCGCCTCCGGCAATGCCGAGCGGAAGTTTCGTGCCGCCGCCGCCGCCGAATAATTTACTATTCAGGGGGGGCGCGGGGGGACCGCATCAGCCTGCCTTCAACGGAGGATTTACGGTAGATGTTTCTGCTGACCCGGCTTGCGCTTACAGAGTCGCCTTGTCCTGGCAAACAAGGCATTACTTGTCAAGTTCGACCAGCACGGATCGTCTCTATTGCAAATAATATCAGGCAAAACTTATTCGAGTCGGGCAATCGTCCGGCTCGAATTTTCGGTTAGTAACTGATAACTAATAGCTTTATGTCAAATTCCGCAAATTCCTTTTAGCTCTCAGTTATGCCGAAAGGTTAAACGATAATTTCAAACAAGTTAATCACGCACACCCTTCAAATAAATATAGAAATGATTCCGAAACGCCAACTGTTAGAACAGCGCAATATTTGTTAAAATTTTAATCACAAACAGATTAGCTTTTACAAACTCCATTAATTTTTATCAGTATTCAAGAGGTAATTTATGAAAAAACGTATCGTTCCGTTTTTCGTCGCTCTTTTTTTAATCGTGGCAAACATTCCGGTTATTGCACAACAAATGAAAGATTCAAACAAATTTGACCGTAGCCGTTACAACATTAAATATGAAAAATTCGTTCTCGACAACGGTTTGACGTTGCTCGTTCACGAAGACCACAGCGTGCCGATTGTCGGCGTAAATATGTGGTATCACGTCGGTTCGCGCAACGAAAAGCGCGGCAAGACGGGATTTGCACATCTTTTCGAGCATTTCTTTTTTAACGGTTCGGAAAATCATCCGTCGGGATTCCGCGAGGCGATGGACGACATCGGCGCGAACAACCGCAACGGAACGACGAACACGGATCGGACTAATTTTTTTGAAGATGTGCCGACTTCCGCTTTAGAAAGAACGCTTTATCTCGAAGCGGACAGAATGGGTTTTCTGGCGAATTATATTTCAAAGGAAATGTTAGAGCGCGAACGCGGCGTTGTGCAGAACGAAAAACGGCAGGGCGAAAATCGTCCGTACGGCGGCGTTTTTACGGAGATCAGCGAGAAAATTTATCCGTATTCGCACCCGTATTCGTGGTCAACAATCGGTTCGATGGAAGATTTAAATGCGGCGAAATTAGACGATGTTAAGGAATGGTATCGGACATATTACGGACCGAATAACGCCGTTATTTCGCTTGCCGGAGATATTACGCCGCAGAAGGCTTTGCAGCTTGTCAAGAAGTATTTCGACGGTATAAAACCGGGACCACCATTGCCGCGAACTGAAAAATGGATTCCGACTTTAGACAGAAATATCCGCGACGAAATGCAGGACAGAGTTCCGCAGGCACGAATTTACCGCGTTTATCACGCGCCGGCTTGGAAGGATTTGGAATTGCAAAATCTCGGTCTTTTCGCCGATGTTCTCGCGGGTTCAAAAAGTGCGCGACTTGATAAAAAATTGATTTACGAAAAAAAGTTGGTAACTGATGTTTCGGCATTTGTAAATGACGGCGAACTGGCAAGCAGTATAAATTTTATCGCAACCGTTAAACCGGGCGTAAACCCGGCTGATGTCGAACGCGAAATGGATTTGATTATTAACGAAGCGTTGGACAAAGGCGTTACGAGCGAAGAGTTGATGCGGACGCAAAACCGCAATCTTTCGGACTTTTTGCTCGGCACGGAACGGCTCGGCGGTTTCGGCGGACGTTCGGATATTTTGGCGGAAAGTATGACTTACGGCGGTTCTCCCGATTTTTATTTGAAACGTCTGGAGGCGATGGCGACTGCCACGCCCGAATCTGTGAAAATGACGGCGAATAAATGGTTGAAAGCGAATAATTATACGATGCTCGTTAAGCCGTTTGAAAATCTGACTGCGGGAAAAACTGAAATTGACCGTAAGATTTTGCCCGCATTAAGCGACGCGCCGGAAATCAAATTCCCCGAAGTTCAAAGGGCGAAATTGAAAGACGGCTTGAATGTGATTTTATTGGAAAGACATTCCGCGCCGATTGTAAATGTCGCGCTCGCCGTTGATGCAGGTTACGCTTCGGATTCGCCGAACAAAGCGGGACTTGCATCGCTCGCGCTCGGATTGCTTGACGAAGGCACGAAAACACGCGATGCGTTTGAGATTGTTAATCAACTCGATTCTCTCGGGGCGCGTATGAACACGGGAAGTTCGCTTGATTTATCGTTTGTGCGTCTGCAAGCGACTGCGGAAAACTTAAAACCTTCGCTCGGAATTATGTCGGATGTCGTTTTAAATCCCGCTTTTCCGAACGAACTTTTTGTAATTCAAAAACAAAACCGCATCGCGCAGATCGGGCAGGAAAAAGCATCACCAAACGCGCTTGCATTGCGAATTCTACCCGCAATTCTCTACGGCGCAAATCACGCTTACGGCACGACGGCTTCGGGAACGGAAGAAAGCGTCGGGAAAATCACACGCGATGATTTGATAAAATGGCACGCCGATTGGTTCAAACCCGGAAGTTCGACAATTATCGTTACGGGCGACACGACGTTGGCGAAAGTTACGCCGATGCTCGAAGAAGCATTCGGCAGTTGGAAAATCGGAACTGCGCCGAAGAAAAATGTTTCGACGGTGGCGAAAACGGCGGGCAAGAAAATCTATCTGATTGACAAACCCGGCGCACCTCAATCAACGATTGTCGCCGCGCACATTTCCGAGGCGAGCGGACAACCCGAAGATTTGGCTGGCGAACCGCTTTTCCGCAACTTCGGCGGAATGTCCACGTCGCGCCTTAATCGAAATTTGCGGCTCGACAAACATTGGAGCTACGGAACTTCGGGCGCATTGCGCGACGCTCGCGGACAGAGAACTTTTCTCGTCCTCGCGCCCGTGCAAACCGATAAAACGAAAGAATCAATCATTGAAGTCAAAAAAGAAATCGCCGATGTTGCCGGAAATCGTCCCGTAACGGGCGAAGAATTCGAGAGCATTATGAGAAATATGACTTTGCGCCTTCCGGGAAGATTTGAAACGCTTTCATCGCTCGAATCGGCGGCGATTGATCTGGTAGATTACAATTTACCTGACAATTACTGGACAAATTACGGCTCGAAAATGCGCGATTTGACTGAAGCGCAACTTGAAACCGCCGGTAAAAAATTCGTCCGTCCTGACGAAGTTATCTGGCTCGTCGTCGGTGATGTTTCCAAAATTGAAAGCGGAATTCGTAGTTTAGGTTACGGCGAAGTCATTAAACTCGACGCTGACGGCAATGTAATCAAATAAATCGGAGCAGATTTAAAGACAGTGAAATGAAGAAAGAAATTTACAAGGATAACAGGATAAGCGCGGATAAATCTTTTCTGTTTATTAAAAATCACTGTTCATCCTGACATCCCTGTAAATTTCTTTTATTTTTCGGCGATGTCTCCCGACCAGCCTTTTTCGTTTTGGATAAATTTTTGAACTTCGATTTGCAAAAAACCGGTTTCCGCCGTATCACATTCAAATCTCTTCACGCTCAATTTCGGATGTTCAAACTCGATTATATTAAATGAATTAGCTTCGCCGCGTCCGCGTGTCGAAGTCGCAGTTCCGGCTTGGACGACGAGCGCGGAGCGTCCGGTTTCGAGTTTGTAGCGTGTTGCCGTGTGTCCGATGTGCGAGATGTGAATGTGTCCGGCGAGAAATAAATCCGCGCCGCAGTCGGCGAGTTTTCCCATCGCCAGTTCAGCGCGTCCAACGACTTTATCGTCAAAACCTTCGGGCAAATCAAATGGATGATGCGTAACGACGACTTTTAACATTTCGTCGGGAAGTTTGCGGAGTTTTTCGCGGATTGTGGCGATTTGCCGTTCGTTTATGCGCCCGTCTTTAATCGTTAGCGAACGCGCCGTATTGATGCCGATGACAGCGATTTCTTCGTCATTGTAAAACGGCTCTAAATCTTCGGTAATATATTTTTTATACTTTTCGAGCGGCGCGAAAAATCTGTCAAAAACATTATACATCGGCACATCGTGATTGCCCGGAACGACTATTTGCGGCTGCGGCAATTTATCTAAAAACGCTTTCGCTTCGAGAAACTGCTCAGACCGCGCACGCTGCGTCAGATCGCCCGAAACAATCATCAAATCCGGCTTCAGTTCGTTGATTTTAACGATTATTTTTTCAACAACCGCGTAATCAACACGCCCGAAATGAATGTCCGAAATGTGAATCAATTTTCGCATCAATTTTAATTTTACACTGCCGAATCCGAATTTTCCTTCGGTACGATAACGCGCAAAGCGAGCGGATGAAGGCAGTAACAAAGCGGAGTTTTCATCATTTCCACTTCGCCGTCATACGCGACCAACATTTCCTTTTTCTTTGTTTCAATCGTGATTTCCCCGACATTTATCGCTTCAAAATCCTTTGCTTGCCTGAGTCTTCCGAAAATGAGGCGCAAAACGAGCGCGAACAAACCTTTGCGTCCGCTTTTGTGGAGAAAATAAACGCTCAAACTGCCTTTGTCGAGAGATTCACGTCTGCCTACTTTGAGAAAATCCATTTCATATTCATTGTTGCCGACGAACACAAATGGGGTTTTAACAATTTTTTCGCCGCTTTCATTTTTGAGTTTGACCTTCAGAAACGGATGCCGCCGCAAAATTTTTAAAGCCGCCCAAAACGCCGCCGACCATTTGCCTCGTCCGAGTTTTTCCTGCTGCTGTTCGCGGTTTTTGACGATATTCGGATAAAGTCCGATGCTTGAATTATTAACGAAAATCCGCCCGTTTATTTCGCCCGCGTCAACTTTTTTTGTGTACTTTTGAGCAATTACGCGAACCGCTTCCGGTAAAACTTGCGGAATATTCAAATCTTTTGAAAAATTATTCAATGTTCCGAGCGGCAGAACGCCGAGCGTTTTTTCAGTTTCGATCAGTTTTGAAGCAACCGCGCTAATCGTGCCGTCGCCGCCGCCCGCCACAATTATTTCCGCATCGCTCTTTAACGCCTGTTCGGTAAATTTGAAAATTTCATCGCCGCTTTCAGCAATAAAAATCTCCGCCTTTAAACCATTCGCCGCAAATAATCCGGTTAATTCGATTTCCGTTTCTTCCGCTTTATCGTCTTTCCCCGAACCGCGATTAATGATGACTTTTATCGGTAAGGTCATATTTTTTAACTTACCACAAAGCGTCCTGAATTGTAGAAATTTCAGGCGTGATTTGTAAATAAAATCTATCGCAGATAATCTTCCAATTTCGTCGCCGCGTCCGTGCGTTCATCGCGGTATTTGACGATAATCGGCGCATATAACGAAAGACCGTTTTCCTTGCCGAAACCGCTTGTAATTGCCCGCGAACCTTGCACGACAACCGCACCAGCCGGAATTTCCAGCGGTTTTTCGCCGTTAGATTTGTAAATTTCGTTCTTCGCCAAATCGAAAACCGGAGTCGAGCGCGTCAAAATCACGCCCGAAGCCAAAACACATTTTTCGCGGACAATTACTCCTTCATAAACGCCCGTGTTGCCGCCGATCAAACAATCGTCTTCGATAACGACAGGATTTGCATTAATCGGCTCAAGCACACCGCCGATCTGCGCCGCCGCCGAAATATGAACGCGCTTGCCGATTTGAGCGCACGAACCGACCAGCGCGTGCGAATCAATCATCGTGCCTTCGTCAACATACGCGCCGACATTGACGTAACACGGCGGCATCAATACGACATTCGGTGCAACATAACTTCCGTCACGTATTGTCGAGCCGCCGGGAACGATGCGGATTTTGTCGTCCAGATTCATCGGGCGAAGCGGAAATGTTTCCTTATCGAAAAACTGAAAAGTTTCGCCGCTAAACGACATATTGACCATCTTGCCCATTTTGAAGCCGAGCAAAATTCCCTGCTTAACCCAGGCGTTCGT
>JBDTSO010000124.1:0-8139 GCA_039931085.1 Acidobacteriota bacterium
TCTTTTTCCATCAATTGTTCCTGCAAATTTTTCGTTCCCGTCGAAATAATGATGCGTTTTTTTTGTCCCAGCGCGGCGGCGATTGCCGGAACCAAATAGGCGAGCGTTTTGCCCGTTCCCGTTCCCGCTTCGACGATCAGATGCTTTTTTTCTTCAAACGCCCGCAGAACCGCCTCCGACATTTTGACCTGTCCGGCGCGGTATTCGTATTCTTTGTGATGTTTGGAAATAAGTCCGTCTTTTCCGAAAATTTCTTCCATTTAATTTTATTTTACCGATTTTTCAGCAAACTTTTTCCTTTTTTGTTGACACTAACAAGTTTTCCTGCAAACATTTTATTTCGCGCTGCATAAAAGCATCTATTGATGGGGAATCCTTTTATTCAATATAGCAAATTATGATTTTATTTTCTTCGTTTGTGATAAAGAGAAATTTACCGCTCGCTTTGATTATCTTCACTTTGACGGCGTTGTTTTTTATTGCGCCTTATCAATTCCGTTCGTCGGCGGGCAGTAAAAGCAGAGTCGAAAGTTCTCAAAAAAATTCCGACGATACCGAAAAAATCGAAAACTACGACATTCGCACTGATAAAAGTCAAACTGAAACTTTAATCGCCTTTCGTCAGGAATCCAATAAAAATGTCGTCGAGATTGCTGATTTTCGTGAACAATTCGTCACGGCGGAAAGTGCGCTTCGTCAAAAAGTTCCGACCTTGAAAATCGAATATAATGAGGATTTACGAATTCCCGAAATCATTGCGCTCGATGCCAAAAAAGGTTCTGCATTTTTATCGTCGCCTTCCAAAACAAAACATTCGGATATTTTGCTCGATTTTATCCGACAAAATAACGACTTGCTCGGTGTGTCCGAAAAACAAACTTATAAGTTAAAACTCGCCGCAGATTACACGAATCCCGACGGAAATCTTTCTTTCACGCAATTTAATCAGACAGTTAACGACATTCCGGTTTTTCGCGGCGAAGTTAAAGCCGGATTTACCAGGCAAGGTGAGATGATTCGCGTCATCAATAATCTCGCGCCGGATTTGGATTATCAAAATCTTTCCGATGATTTCGGCGATCCGCTGACTGCCGTTAAAAAAGCCGCGCACTATGTCAATTATCAATTAAAAATTGAGAATCAAACGCTTAATAAAGCGGAATCGAACGATTCAAAAACAGTTTTTGGAAACGGAGATTGGGCAACGACGGCGGAAAAAATGTATTTCCCGACTGAACCGGGCGTGGCGCGAACGGCGTGGCGCGTCCTTATTTGGAAACCCGAAAATGCGTATTATGTGATTGTTGACAGCGAAACGGGCGAAATGTTGTGGCGCAAAAACATCACGAATGACCAAACGCAAGCGGCGACTTTCAGCGTCTATGCAAATCCGAACGCGATGGTTAATATCGCTCACAATCCGTTTCCGCTGATTCAGAATTTGGCTGACCCGACGCTAAACCAGCAAGGTACAGCGATTTCGCGCACAAATATCACGAGAATCGGCAATGAGTCGCCTTATCCATTTAATAATAACGGCTGGATTACCGACGGAAATAACACGACGGACGGTAACGCCGTTGAAGCCGGAATTGACCGCGACGGCACAAACGGAATTGACGCGCAAGGCAGCGCAATCGGGAATCCGAACCGCAATTTTGTATTCGATTACGCTCCCGGCAATCCGAACACAAACACGGGCGATGTGCCGAATCCGACTCCGCAGACTTATCCGATTTCCGCTTTTCAAAACGGTGCGGTTACGCAGCTTTTCTACGTTTGCAATCTTTATCACGATGAACTTTATCGTTTGGGTTTTACCGAACAGGCGGGAAATTTTCAGCAAAATGATTTCGGACGCGGCGGCGCGGAAAATGACCGTATTTCGGCGGAAGCGCAGGATTCGAGCGGTACGAATAACGCTAATTTTTCGACTCCGGCGGACGGCACGCGCGGCAAAATGCAAATGTATCTGTGGAGCGGTCCGACTCCGAATTTTGACGGCGATCTCGATGCCGATGTCGTCATTCACGAGCTTACACACGGACTTTCAAATCGTCTGCACGGCAATGGAAGCGGTTTAAGCGGTGGTTTGTCGGGCGCAATGGGCGAAGGCTGGTCTGATTTTTACGCTGAAGCGATGCTTTCTTCGCCCAACGATCCGATTAACGGAATTTACACCATCGGCAGTTATGTAACTTATTTGAAGACCAACAATTTTCGTTCAAATTATTATTACGGCATCCGACGTTTTCCGACGGCGGTAATGGCTTTTACCGGAGCGAACGGCAAACCGCACAATCCGTTATCGTTCCGTCATTTGAATTCCGACTGCAATACGGAAATCGGAACTTCGACGGCAATCGGCTCAATCAGCGCATTTCCGCGCGGTCCGTCGGGTTCGGCAACTTGCGACGAATCTCACGCCGGCGGCGAAATTTGGAGCAGTGCATTGTGGGAAGTTCGCGCCAAATTCATCTCGCGGCTCGGTTGGGAAATCGGCAACCGCAAAGTTTTACAAATTATTACTGACGGAATGAAATTAGCACCGCTGAATCCGACATTTTTGCAGGAACGCAATGCGATTCTGGCGGCGGCGCAAGCGAATGGAAACGTATTGGAAGCGGCGGCAAATGTCGCTGATGTTTGGGCGGGTTTTAGTATTCGCGGAATGGGTTTCAGCGCGAAAATCAACGCGCTTTCTCCGGCGAATGTAACCGAAGCGTTCGATTTGCCGAATTTGCTTCAAACGCCGGACTTTATTATTGATGACACAACCGGCAACAATAACGGTTTTGCCGACGCAGGCGAAAAAATAAAATTAAGTATTTCGCTGTCAAACAATACGGGAAATACGGCAAACGACGCGACGCTTCAAATTGTCGGCGGCGGCACGGCGAATTACGGCGATATTGGCAATAATCAAACGGTTACACGCGCCGTTGATTTCACTGTTCCCGCCGCTCAATCGTGCGGAAGTTCTATAACTTTGACCTTAAACATCAATAGCAGCTTAGGCGCGAAAACAGAAAAGCGTATTTTGATAGTCGGCAAACCGCTTGATTCTTCCGGCTTTTCGCAGAACTTTGATAGTGTAACCGTTCCGGCGATTCCGAACGACTGGACGGCTTCTGCGCCAAATCCGAACACGGCAAATGCCGCGCCGTGGCAGACGGTTTCGCCGAATGCCGCAAGTTTGCCGAATGCGATATTTGCGCCGGATGTTGATAAACCTTATCTGGCACAACTCGAATCGCCGCAGATTCCGATTACGGTTTCCGCTGCGAAGTTGAAATTTAAGATAAATTACAACACCGAAAGCGGTTGGGACGGCACGACGCTCGATATAAAAATCGGTTCGGGCGCATATCAAGACATCGTTGATGCTGGCGGAATTTTCTTGGCGGGCGAATATAATAATCTTCTGAGCAGCGGCAATTTCCCGAACGCCGGACGACGCGCTTGGTCAGGAAATTCAAATGGTTATGTTGATGTCGAAATAATTTTGCCCGCTTCCGCGGGCGGACAAAATGTGCAGTTTCGTTGGAATGCGAGTGCGGATACATCGGTTTCATACGTCGGAACATATATTGACGATGTTAAAGTCATCAGCGATTACAAATGCGCGATTGTCGGCAACTTCAAAAAACCACGCGCCGATTTTGACGGCGACGGCAAAACTGATGTTTCAGTCTTTCGTCCGTCAAACGGCAATTGGTATTTGAATCAGAGTTCCAACGGTTTTACGGCTCTGAATTGGGGCGCGGCAGTCGACAAACTCATTCCCGGCGATTTTAACGGCGACGGCAAAACTGACACCGCCGTTTTTCGTCCGAATTATGCGAACAACACGGCAAATTTCTACATTTTATACAGCGGCAGTTTAACATTTACGTCAATCGCCTTCGGATTTGCCGATGATATACCGGTTGTCGGCGATTACGACGGCGACGGGAAAACCGACATCGCCGTTTTTCGTCCGTCTAACGGTTATTGGTATATTCTGCAAAGTTCGGGCGGATTTACAGCGAAGCAGTTCGGAATTTCAACCGATATTCCCGTCGCGGGCGATTACGACGGCGACGGCAAAACTGATCTTGCTGTTTTTCGTGGCGGAACTTGGTTTATTAATCAATCGAGTGCCGGATTTGCAGCCGTTTCATTTGGTTTAGCCGACGACAAACTCGTTCCGGCGGATTACGACGGCGACGGCAAAGACGACGTGGCGGTTTATCGTCCGTTAAACGGAACTTGGTATCTGCTCGGAAGCAATTCCGGTTTCACGGGCGCACAATTTGGCATTTCAACTGATATTCCGGTGCCGGGCGATTACGACGGCGATGGCAAAACCGATATCGCTGTTTTTCGCAATGGAACTTGGTATCTAAATCGTTCGACAGCCGGTTTTTTCACAACAAACTTCGGAACAGCTTCAGATTTGCCGATTCCAAAACAATATCTTCCCTAAAAAGTTATTACAGACCGGAGCGCAAGCGGCTCGCTTGCACTCCGGCTTTACAAAGGTTTCGCCAAGCGCATTTAGTTTTGCTAGAATTTCTATTTGCGCTTAATGAATCAATCACCTAAAAACTCAAACATCTCGCCGCACATCGCGCTTTTAGCGGTTCAACTGATGTTCGGCTGTGCGCCCGTTTTGGGAAAAGCCGCGCTGCAAACCTTTCCGAGCTATTCAATCGTCGGTTTTCGTGTCGGCGGCGCGGCATTGGCTTTTTATTTTTTGCAAAGATTTCGCGGCGGTCTAAAGCTCGATAAAAAAATTCACTATCTTTATTTCGCTGTTTTTAGTTTTTTCGGTGTCATTTTCAATCAGCTTTTATTTTTCAAAGGTCTTTCGATGACAACTGCGACCAACACTTCCCTTTTAGCAGTGATGATTCCGGTTTTCGCCTTCGCCGTCAGTGCTTTGATCGGCAACGATAAACTCACTTGGCGCAAAATTATGGGAATAATTATCGCGGCTTGCGGCGTTATTTATTTAATAGATCCGCTAAAAGCTAGTTTTTCGTCAGAAACGACGCAAGGCGATTTTCTGATAATTCTCAATAGCTTGTCTTATGCAATTTACGTTGCCACATCCAAAAAACTTATATCGCATTACGGCGCACTCAAATCTATCGCGTGGGTTTTTATCTTCGCATTTTTTATCAACGTGCCGATTGGTTTGTATTTTCTGCAATCGGTCAATGTGTCGGAAGTTACAATTTCGGCGTGGCTGGCAGTCGGCGCAATCGTACTTTTCCCGACGATTTTGGCGTATTACTGGAATACTTGGGCGTTGGCGCGTGTCGAGCCTTCGATTGTCGCCGTTTATATTTACTTGCAGCCGCTGATCGGAACTCTGCTGGCAATTTTTGTTCTCGGTGAAGAGTGGAAACCGCGCATATTTTTGGCGATGGCGATGATTTTTACGGGAGTTTATTTTGTTACGCGAAAAAGAAAATTGAATGTGGCGGAAATTGATTTTTCAGCGAATTAAAGGCGGAAAGGATAAAGCCGCTTTTATTTTATCCTTTCGCCTTCATCCTTCATTCTTTACAACTTTACCTGCCGCGCCACGTTAACCGCTTCGAGATTTCGCAAATCCGCTAAAACGCTTTCATCCAAAGAAGAATCAATTTCAATCACGGCGATGGCTTCGCCGCCCTTGGCTTCTCTACCAAGATAAAAACGGCTGATGTTGACTTTTGCTTCGCCCAAAAGTGTGCCGATTTTGCCGATTACGCCCGGAACGTCTTTGTTTCTCGTAATTAGCATAAAGCCTGTCGGAACGGCTTCGATGCTGAAATTACCGATTTCGGTGATGCGACCTTCGCCGTTGGCAAAAACTAAGCCCGACGCGGTTTGTTCGGCATCGGCTGTCGAAACTTTGGTGCGAATGTCGTAATTGACATTTTTGCGCGTCTGCGTATAACTCGTCGTGATATTTATGCCCCGTTCTTCGGCGATATGCAGAGCGTTGACGACGTTGACTCGCGCCGAAACATCACGCAGTAATCCGGCTAAAAAAGCACGGGTTACGGGAGCGGCATCTTTTTCGGCGAGTTCGCCCGCATATTCTAATTTAACTTCTTCGATTGGATTTTCGTTCATAATCTGCGCCTGAAAACGTCCGAGTTTTTCCGCCAAATTGATATATGGCTGAAATGCTTCAAGGTCTTTGGCGGCAAGCGAAGGCGCGTTGACGGCGTTTCGCAATTCGCCCGAAGTTAGAAAATCGCGCATTTGTTCGGCGACGGTCAACGCCACGCCTTCCTGCGCTTCAGTCGTTGACGCGCCGAGATGCGGAGTCGTAATAATTTTATCGTTTTTGAGCAACGGCGAATTTTTGTCTAAAGGTTCGGATGCAAAAACATCCATCGCCGCCGCCGCCACCGTGCCGTTTTCAATCGCTTCAAGCAAAGCCGTTTCATCAACCAAACCGCCGCGGGCGCAATTTACAAGGCGCACACCTTTTTTCATTTTCGCAAAGGCTTCGCGCCCGATGATGTTGAGCGTTTCGTCCGTAACCGGCGTGTGAATCGTCAAAAAATCAGCTTTCTGCAAAACTTCATCCAAAGTTCCGACTTCGATCCCAAAATCCTTCGCCTGTTCGTTTGAAACAAACGGATCAAACGCCAAAATTTTCATTCCGAAACCTTTGGCAATGTTCGCAACGTGCCTGCCGATTCTGCCCAAACCGATGACACCCAGAGTTTTACCGTTTAATTCCACACCGACAAAACTTTTTTTATCCCAAATTCCTGCTTGCAATTTGGCGTGAGCCTGCGGAACATTCCGCGCCATCGAAACGAGCAGCGCAATCGTGTGTTCGGCGGTTGTAATCGTATTGCCGTCCGGCGCGTTCATCACGACGATTCCGCGCTCCGTCGCCGCTTTGACATCAATATTGTCAACGCCGACACCGGCGCGACCGATGACGCGTAGTTTTTCCGATTTATCCATCAAATCGGCGGTAATGCGCGTCGCGCTTCTGACGATTACGCCGTCGGCATCTTTCATTTTTGACGCTAAAGCATCGAAATCGAGTTTAGTTTCTTTTTCAACGGTAAATCCAGCATCACGAAGTGGCGCGAGCTTTTCGTCATTCACATCGTCGGCGATAAATATTTTTATATTTTCCATAATTGTTGATTGAAATAGTAGATAAAGCGGCGATTGTTTCTCAAACCAAAAAATTTTCACCAAGTATATGGAATTAGTATCTACAAAACAATTGCATAAATGCAGAAATCCGCGCGAAGTAAGGACGCGGAAAGTGCTTACTTCGCGCGGATTTCTGCAATAAAAATCGGTGTATTATTTATCCAGTTGAAAACCTTTCGGCATAAATTCGAGCGAAATAATTTCTCCGTCTGATTTCGCCGTCAGGGTTTTATCTTCTTTGAATGTGAAAATTACCGGAACATCCACTTTTTTCAAGTTACATCCAAATTGCATTTGTTCGACTTCGGGCGTAAACGCTCGGATTTGAATTGATTGCGGCGACACGACTGACAATCTAAATGTTTGGGTCGCGTTTTTTATCACGAAAAACATTCCTTTGCTACTGCATTCAACCTTTTCAATAAAGCCGAGTTCCCTTTTTTCGCCCGCCTGCGGTTGACGAAGTGCGCTTTTGACTGCCTGCATCATTGCTTGTCTGCGCTGCACGTCGGAATTTTCGCCCGTCATTGCGGTTGGCGGAGGCGGTTGTGATGAGGTGAATTTTTTATCCGATTCGGCTTGAAATTTGGCGACATCAATAAAACGAAAATTATTCGGGACGAAATCAACGGCAACGAGTTCGCCGCGCGTCGTATTTTTCGCGTCCGTTTGCGGTTTATAAGTCAAAACAGTATTAACCGCCGCGACATTTGCGTCGCAGCCGATCTGCGTATTTTCAACGTCCGCAATCAGCGCGGCTAATTCCAAACTTTCAAAATCTTTACTCGTCAGCGAGAAAGTTTCGTCGTTCGTTTTAACCGCATAAGTTATGACGTTTCCTTTGCACTGGATTTTTTGAATATGCCCGACGACCTGTTTTTCGGAATTTTGGGCTTTTCTGACGGCTTGATTCATCGAAAAAATTTTCTGTTCTTCCTGATCTTTGGCAATTTCTTCGGGTGAAAGCGGTTTTTC
>JBDTSO010000125.1:0-8132 GCA_039931085.1 Acidobacteriota bacterium
ATAGATGCTTTAACCGTTTGACGCGATGCCTGCGGACATCTAAAATTTTCTTTTCGTGAATCGTGAATCGTCAATTGTCAATCGTCAGACAAAGCGTGTTTCCAAATGCCAACGAAAAACAATTAATATGCAACTAATAATTCACTATTTACGATTCACAAAAACGATTTGCGATTTACGATTCACGATTCACGAAAAATATGAATTTAAAAAACTGTTTCAAAAATTTTACGATACTGACACTGATTTTGTTCCTGAGCAGTGGGTTTTCTTTGGCGCAAACCAACAAATTATCCGAGCCGCGACAGGAAAAACTGCTCAACGGATTAAAAGTGCTGACGTTTAGCGAGCCGAATGCCGACAAAGTTACGTTAAAACTGCGAATTCACAGCGGTTCGGCGTTTGATCCGCAGAACAAAGAAGGCACAATGGCACTTTTGGGAGATATTTTATTTCCCAGTGAAGCGGCGAAAGATTTTTTCACCGAAGATTTGGGCGGAAGTCTCGAAGTTGAAAGCACTTACGATTATATTCAAATTACGGCGACATCGAATTCCGACAAATTTCTGACGATGCTTGAAACTATCGCCAATGCTGTTTCCAAGCTGCAAATTGACAAAGAAACTACCGCTAAAGTTATTTCGGCGCGGCTCGAAAAAGTCAAAGAACAGGAAAAAAATCCGTCTTTCGTCGCAGATCTCGCCGCCGCCAAAAGATTATACGGCGATTTTCCATACGGCAGAGCAACCATAGGAACGAGCGAATCTTTGCAGAAAATTGATTACGCCGATCTAATTTTCGCCCGACAGAAATTTTTAACTTCCGATAATGCGACGCTTGTCGTCATCGGAAATGTCAAACCGGATTTTGTCAATCGTGCCGCTCGCCGCTATTTCGGCGCGTGGGAAAAATCCGACAAAAAAGTTCCGGCGACTTTTGCACAGCCCGAAACGCCGGATTCTAAAGAGTTTTCGATTGAAATGCCGAACGTCGAAGATGATTTGCGGCGTTATGCGATAATGACTCCGGCGCGTAACGACAAGGATTTTTACGCCGCCAAAATTTTGACCGAAATCTGGCGCAATCAATTTTGTTATAACGATGAATCAAAACTCGGCAAATCATCGTTCGAGCCGCATCTTTTGCGCGGAACTTATATGATTAGCAGTGTTATTTCATCAAAAGAATTGCCTTTAATGACAAGAAATCCCTGTGCGCTCTTGCTGCAAAAAGATGGAAAAACGGTTTATCCGCCGATTTCACAAAATGATTTTGATTCGGCAAAAAGCAAAGTTGCTGCCGATTTAAATCAAAAAGCATTTTCTATTAACGATTCAACTGATTTGTGGTTAGATGTTGACACTTATAAACTCGGATCGGTGAAAGACGAAATAAAAAAGGCAAGTAATGTAACATTTGAAGACGTGCAGAGAGTTTCCGAAAATTTGCAAAAACAGGCTTTTGTCAATGTCATCGTAAAAAAATCCGGTGAATTAAAACAGTAATTTTACTTGAAATTAAATGTCAAACGAAAGAACCGCCGACGAACTGCAACACGCCAAAGACGTGCGCGAAATGTTTTCGCGCATCTCGCCGAAATACGATTTTCTCAACCATTTTTTGTCGGGGAATATTGATAAACGCTGGCGCAAATTAGTAACGAGAAAACTCGAAAGCGTTTTGAACGATAAAAACGCGCTCGTTTTAGATGTCGCCTGCGGAACGGGCGATTTGGCTTTGGAAATGCAAAAAAGTGCAAAGGCGAAAGTTATCGGCACGGATTTTTGCCGTCCGATGCTAGAGATTGCCAAAGAAAAAAATGCGCCGGAAAATCTGACGATTCCATATCTCGAAGCCGACGGAATGAACCTTTCTTTTGCTGACGAAACTTTCGACGCGGTAACAATCGCCTTTGGTTTGCGAAACTTTTCAAACTGGGAGGAAGGTTTAAAAGAATTACAGCGCATTTTGAAAACGGGCGGAAAAATTGTAATTCTGGAATTTTCCGCACCGATTGTGCCGGGTTTTCGGCAGTTATTTCAGTTTTATTTTACAAAAATTCTGCCGAAAATCGGCGGCGTAGTTAGTGGTTCACGCGGCGCATATGAATATTTGTCCGAATCGGTGGCGAGATTTCCCGATCAAAAAGGTTTGATGAAAATGATGCTCGAAAACGGCTTTTCCGATGTCGAATATAAAAATCTGACCGGCGGAATCGCGGCTATTCACACCGGAACAAAAACTTAACGGTTGTCATTAAATTCCAAAAAATATAAAATTCGCTTTTCTGACCGTTAATCAATGAAATACAAAATTCAAAACTTCGCGCGGCAAGTCGGACTGCTTTTGTTAGTCGTCTGGACGGTTGTTTCTTTGGTAACTCTTTTAATCGAGTTAGTTCCGGGCGATCCAGCGACGGCGATTTTGGGCGAACAGGCAACGCCCGAACAAATCGCCAATTTTAACCAAAAACACGGACTCGACAAACCGGCGTTTTTCTTTTCATACAATAATGAAAAAGGTTTCGATTGGCACGGCGCGGATAACCGTTATCTGGATTACTGGAAAGGCATTTTAGTCGGCGATCTGGGAACTTCATTTCGCACGGATCGTCCGGTTCGGGATATGATTTTAGAGCGTTATCCGGCGACGATAAAACTCGCGCTCGCCGCGCTGATCGTCGCCGTCGGGATTGCGATTCCGCTCGGCGTTTTGGCGGGGAAAAATAAAAATTCGCTGACAGATAATTTCGCGTCGCTCGTCGCACTTTTGGGAATCAGTTTGCCGACTTTTGTGATCGGACCTTTTTTGATGTATATTTTCGCCGTCAAACTCGGCTGGTTTTCGCCGACGGGCAGCGCAAACCCCGAAGATATTGTTCTGCCCGCCGTAACTTTGGGCGCGGCACTTTCGGCGATTTTAACGAGAATGATTCGCTCTTCGGTGATCGAAGAACTCGGTGAAGATTACGTTAGAACTGCGAGGGCAAAAGGTTTGAGTGAGCGAAAAGTCATCTATAAGCACGTTTTGAAAAACGGTTTGATTCCCGTCGTTACGATTCTGGGTTTGCAATTAGGAGTTTTGCTCGCCGGAGCAATTATCACGGAGAAGATTTTCAGTTGGCAAGGCTTAGGACTTCTGCTGCTTGACGACGGCATCGGCAAACGCGATTATCGCCTCGTGCAAGGCTGTGTTCTTGTCATTTCCGTAACTTATATCTTGGCAAATTCGCTGACCGATTTAGTTTATCGCTGGCTTGATCCGCGTATCCGCCTCTCGTAAATTTACGACAAATGAATAGATTAACTTACATCGGACTTGCCATTGCCGTGATTTTTATATTGACGGCGATCTTCGCACCGCTCGTCGCCACACACGACGTTACGGCGCAGGATTTGTTTTTGCGTTACGCCGCGCCTTCCGCCGAGCATTGGTTCGGCACGGACGCACTTGGGCGCGATGTTTTTTCGCGTGTCGTGTTCGGTGCGCGGATTTCGCTGGAAGTCGGGATTATCGTCGTTTCGGTTTCGGCGGTTATCGGGATATTTCTCGGCGCGATTGCCGGATTTTACGGCGGTTGGGTTGATAAAATTTTGTCCGGTTATATTTTTAACGTTTTTCTCGCATTTCCCGGACTTTTGCTGGCGATTGCGCTGGTCGCATTTCTCGGCGCGGGACTCGGCAAATTGATTTTGGCGTTGTGCGTAATCGGTTGGGTCGGTTACGCGAGAGTAATGCGCGGACAGGTTTTGAAGGTACGTGAATATGATTTCGTGCAGGCGGCGCGTGCGCTCGGCGCGAGTAATTTCCGCATTCTTTTTACGCATATTTTGCCGAATGCGATTCAGCCTTTGATTGTTCAGGCATCTTTAGGAATGGCGGGCGCGGTTTTGTCCGAAGCGTCGCTGTCGTTTCTCGGTTTGGGAATTCCGCCGCCCGCGCCGTCTTGGGGAACGATGATCGAAGAAGGTCGCGGTTTTGATATTCTTTATAATTCGCCGCACGTTTTGTTTTTCCCCGCCGCCGCCATCGCCTTAACCGTTCTCGCCTTTAATTTTATCGGCGACGGTTTGCGCGAGTATTTAGACCCGAAACAGAGACGAAGATAAACGGAAAATTAAAAATGGAAAACGGAAAATTAAGGCATAATAAATATTAAAAGATTATGATTTTTCCATTTTCCGTTTTCCATTTATCTCACATGTTCAGTTCGAGATTGATAATCGGTTCGGTTAGAAGCTGCGATGAATTGACGTTCATTTCTTCAATGAACACTACTGGCGTTTCCGCCTCCAGCGGTTTTGAGTAAAAATAGCCTTGACCATACTCGCAGTTCAGTTGTTTATGAAACTTTTATTGACTGATATATTTAATATTTAACGATTATTGAAGAAAAGAAATCGGCAGAATTATTTCTTTTAGAGAATTTTCGGACAAGTTTCAACTTTGCGTCGAAACATTTTACTTTAAATATTTTATATCATCAAAACGAGTTTGTAAAACATTTTTTATTTTGCTCTGCCGATTTTTATTAGCGTTTTGAAAATATTTTTTCTGTTCCGCAAAAAATTTGCCAAACTTCTATAAATAAATAATATTAAAAATTTGTGCCAGCCGTTTCCATCAAAAACATTTCCAAAACTTATCCGCCGTCGTTTCCGCGATTGAAGAAATTTTTTCGGCTTTCCGTTAAACCTCCGGTTGAAGCATTAAAAGATGTTTCATTCGACATCGAAAAAGGCGAGATTTTCGGACTAATCGGTAAAAACGGCGCGGGAAAAACGACTTTGACAAAAATTATCGCCACGCTCGTTCAGCCGACTGACGGAAATGTTCTGGTTGAAAACTTTGACTCGGTTGAAGACGAAGTGAAAGTTCGTTCGCTGATCGGTTTAGCGACTGCCGAAGAACGCTCGTTTTACTGGCGTTTGACTTCCGAGCAAAATCTGATATTTTTCGCCCGGCTTTACGGAATTGACGACAAATCCGCGCGAAGACGCATCGCCGAACTTTTTGAAGAATTAAATTTACAGGAATTAGCTAAACGCCGATTTTCCGAAATTTCAACCGGCAACAAACAGCGTCTGGCAGTTGCCCGCGCATTGCTTCCAAAACCGCCGATTCTGCTTTTGGATGAACCGACGCGCTCGCTCGATCCGCTTGCCGCTTCGAATATGCGCGATTTGAT
The DNA here is from genome assembly GCA_039931085.1 of Acidobacteriota bacterium. Lineage (GTDB taxonomy): Bacteria > Acidobacteriota > Blastocatellia > Pyrinomonadales > Pyrinomonadaceae. The sequence goes on from JBDTSO010000125.1 coordinate 5,189, forward strand.
TATGTCGCTCAAAGGCGTTTCCGTTCTGCTGACTTCGCACAACCTCGCCGAGATCGAAGAACTTTGTTCCCGCGTGGCGATTATCGCCAAAGGCGAAATTCGCGCCGTTGACACGCCCGAAAATTTGCGCCGTTCGCATCGGCAGACGCAAAATGTCGTTGTTATTTTTAACAATTTGAATGAAAGCGATTTACAAGATATTTTGCCAATGAAAAATTACGAAATCGAAAAACAAACCAACGCTTTGATTTTAAAGTTCACCCGCGAAGCTGAAGACAGACTTTTAGGCGAAACAATCGCAATTTTAACCCGAAAAGGCGCAACAATTTTTGACGTGGAAACCGAAAAAGCGACGCTGCTGGATGTTTTGGAAAGCTACGAATGATTGAGAAAAATATAAAAATCTTTCCGCTCGGCGACAACGCTTTGACCGTCAGTTTCGGCAATGAAATCTCGCCCGAATTAAATAATTTTGTTTTGAAACTCGCGCAATTTTTCGAGCGAAATCAATTTTCGGGTTTAATCGAAACCGTTCCCGCTTATTCTTCACTTTCAATTTTTTACGATGTTTTTATTGTCAGAAAAACTTTTCACGAATTTCCAAATGCTTATTCAGCCGTAAAAAGGTGTGCCGAAAATGCTCTAAAAAATCTGAGCGAAATATCTGAAAAAGAATCACGTTTAATTGAGATTCCGGTTAACTTCGATGAAGAATTTGCGCTCGATCTGGGTTTTGTCGCCGCGACGAATAACTTAACGCCAAAAGAAGTCGTCAAAATTTTCACTGCAGACACTTACCGCGTTTATATGCTCGGATTCCTGCCCGGTTTTGCTTATATGGGCGAAGTTGATGAAAGAATTGCCGCGCCGCGCAAAACTTCGCCGCGCCTCGAAGTTCCGAAGGGAAGCATTGGGATCGCGGGCGGACAAACCGGAATTTATTCTTTGAACTCTCCCGGCGGCTGGCAGATAATCGGCAAAACAAAAGTCCGGCTTTTCACGCCTGAATCCGAAACGCCGACGTTTTTACGAGCCGGCGATTTGGTTAAATTTTCCCGCACATTATTTTAAAATGCCCTTTTCCTTCAAAATCTTCTCCAAATCTTCAACTTGCGGCAAATGCAACGTATGAAATCCGCATTTTTTCGCGCCTTCAATATTTTCTTCGCGGTCGTCAATAAAAAGACATTGTTCGCCTTTCTTTTGAATGATCCGCAAAACTGCTTGGTAAATTTCAGGTTCGGGCTTTTTCATCTTCAAATAACAGGAACTGAAAAAGTTTGTAAAATATTTTGATAGTCCGAATTTTTGGATGCGAAATTCATTTAATTCGAGCGATTCATTGTTCAAAGTTGAAATATAATAGTTACCCTGCGAACATAGTTTTTCTAAAACGTCCAACGAACTTTGATGTGCAACCGATTGGCTTTCCATAAATTCGATAACGTCTTTTTTGGAGAAATCGCGCTTTTTGTAGAAAATAACTTCGTCCAAATAATCATCGCGGGAGATATTGCCTTTTTCAAATTGCAGGACAATTTTGTAATGTCGTTTGTCGCTTTCGGCATAATCATAACCGAAAAGATTCGCCGATTGTTCACGCGAAATGTGATCCCAACCGTTGGTCAGACACACGCCGCCGATGTCAAAAAATAAATGCGTGATTTTTGTCATATTTTACGTCTCAGATGAGTTCAACCGTTTCGCCGTAATGCGGAACTTCTACCGTCCAGCCGAATCTTTCGCGGATATGTTCAGCCATCGCTGCGGCGGCTTCGGGTTCGCCGTGTGTAGTGAAAACTTTTTTCGGCGTAACTTTTAACCCGGAAAGCCAACGCAAAACCGCTTTCCAATCGGCGTGGGCGGAAAAGCCTTCGATTTTTTCGACGTGGCAGCGCACGGGAATCCAATTTTTCATAATTCGGACTTCGTGTTCACCGTCCAAAACTCTGCGTCCGGTCGTTCCTGCCGCTTGATAACCGACAAAAATAATTGTCGCGTCCGGGTTCGGCAAAACGCGCATCGCGTGATGCAGAACCCGCCCGCCGGTCAGCATTCCCGAAGCGCTAATAATTATTCGCGTGCCTTTTAAATCGTTTAATTTTTTAGAATCATCGCGGCTCGAAGCCGTTGACATCGAGCCTGTGCGAAGCGGATGGATTTTTCTGGCTAAAATGCTGGCATATTCGAGATCGTGTTCTTCGTTGAAACGATTATAAACCTGCGTCGCCTGCGAAGCCATCGGCGAATCTACGACGACGGGCAGAACCGGAATTTTCTTTTCTTCTTCGAGTTCGCGTATCAAATAAAGAATTTCCTGCGTTCTGCCGACGGCAAACGCCGGAATCAAAATCGGCGCGTTCCGATTTTTGGCTTCGTTGATAATTTCGGCAAGCTGCACGTCCGAATGAACTTCGCTGTGCAGACGATTGCCGTAAGTTGATTCGCACATCAAATAATCACAATCAGGCGGGGCAACCGGATCATTTAAAATCGGCTGGTCGTAATGTCCCAAATCGCCGGAAAAGAGAAATTTTACGGAATCGCCGTTTTTTCGCGCATTTTCCATTTCAACTAAAACTTCACTCGCGCCCAAAATATGTCCGGCGACATTGAATGAAGCGCGAAAGCCTTCGCAAATCTCGATAAATTTACCGTCATTTGCCACCGGCATAATCAATTTTAGCGCGTCTTTCGCATCGTCTTCGTCATAAAGCGGAAGCGCGGGCGAATGTGAAGTTAAATTATGACGATTGCGATAATCAGCTTCTTCCTGCTGCAATCTTCCCGAATCAGGGAGTAAAATTTTGAGCAGATCGCCTGTCGCGCGTGATGTGAAAACTTTTCCGCCAAATCCCAATTTTACAAGACGCGGCAAATATCCGGTGTGGTCAATGTGCGCGTGCGTGATAATCACCGCGTCAATTTCATCGGCGCGAAACGG
>JBDTSO010000126.1:0-8073 GCA_039931085.1 Acidobacteriota bacterium
TTCTTCACGCGAAGAACAAACTTTGCCGCCGACTGATTTGGCGGTTCGTTCCGCTTTTTCGGGCGCAATATCAAAAAGCGCATCAACTTCGGCGCGTTCGTCCCGCGCATAAATCCGCGCGTGAACATTGCCGATGTAACCCGTTCCGATGATTCCGATTTTTACTTTTTCCATAATTTACATCTTATAAAACTTTGATTTGTTTGACGAATATGCCTATAATTCAGCGGTTCAGAAAGACAAATCTAATGTTTCACGAAAATAAACAAATCGGCAATTACACGCTTATAAAAAAACTCGGACGCGGCGGTTTCGGCGAGGTTTGGCTTGCCGAACGCAAATCCAAATTCGTTACCACCAAAGTCGCCGTCAAACTTCCGCACGACGAACAAGTTGACCACGAAGCCATCAAACAGGAAGCGACGCTTTGGGAACAGGCGAGCGGGCATCCGAACATTTTGCCGATTATTGATGCCGACGAATACGACGGGCAAATCGTCATCGTCAGCGAATACGCGCCCGACGGTTCTTTGGAACAATGGCTCAAGACGCACGGTAAAATGCCGATTGAAAAGGCAGTCGAAACGACAATTCAGATTCTCGACGGTTTGGAATTCCTGCATTCGCGCAACATCATTCACCGCGATTTGAAACCCGCCAACATTTTGCTTCAAGGCAATACACCGCGCCTTGCCGATTTCGGCATTTCCCGCGCTTTGCGAACGACCGTCGCCAGCCAAAGCCAAAACATTTCAGGAACTTTCGCCTATATGTCGCCCGAAGCGTTGGACGGCAAACGCTCGATTCAAACAGATATTTGGTCAGTCGGCGTAAATTTGTATCAGTTTTTAACGGGAACGCTTCCTTTTCCAAACAAAGAACCTTCCGTGCTGCTTGTCGCGATAATGATGCGCGAATACGCGCCTTTGCCTTCGGAAATTCCACAAAGTCTGCAAAACGTAATTGCCAAAGCGTTAGCGAAACTGCCTGAAAATCGTTACGGTTCGACGAAAGAAATGCGCGGAGATTTGCAGAAAGTTTTGCGCGGCGAAGCAATTCCCAACTTTATACAAACCGATTCAGGCGAAACTCTTACTGTCAAACGAAGTTCACCGCAAAGAAAAATTGAGCCGACTTTCGATCAAAATTCTCAAGTTGAAAAGGAAACGGTAGTTCGTACTGCACCAAATTCTAAAAAATCTGCTCTGAATATGCAGGAACGCTTAGAAAAACTAAATGTTGAGTTGGAAAATGTTTCAAGCCGTCATAAAGAGAATAGTAGAACTTCTAAAGAATGGCTAAATATTTTATTTATAACAGTTAGCGTCCCTGTCATCATCTTGTGCGGACTTTATATATTTAATTACTTAAGTGATACGAAAATGAACGGGAATTCGCAAGTTTCAAAATCCGGAGAATTTAACAATTCAAATCTTACTATTCTCCTATAACCACTTCGGAGACTCCAAAGCTGAAAAAGAAAACTCCAAAATCAGAATCGAATAGAACTGACACGAATGTCAATACATATGTAGAACCGCAAACCTTGACGAATACAGTTTCACCACCTAGTCGCCATTGCTACTTGACGAGCAACAGCGGCACTGTAAATATACGAAAAGATTGTGATGTAAAAGATTGCGACAGCGACGATACAACAATCGCGGGAAGCATTTCAAACGGTATAGAAATTGATCTCAAAGGTGTGAGTGTCCCTTCAAGGCTAGGTTTCCAGTGGATAAAAGTTTTAGTGGATGAGACAGGCGTTTATTGGGTGGCTTCCTCAAAAATTTCTTGCGAAAATTGACTGACACAACACTTTTCGTGGTATTGACTAAAGCGCGAATTTCACATGCAGACATTCGGACAATCGCAATTGTCATCAAAAGCAATAATTTTTTGACTGCCGAAAGCCAAAGCGTTATCTAAAATTATGAAAGTCGAAACAACGATCACAATCGAAGCCGATTTGCTCGAACAGGTAAAAAATGCGGCAAAAGATTTTCGCAGTCATTCGGAAGTTTTTGAACGAGCCTTCCGTGAATATCTGACGAAGTTGAAGCCGCAAAAAAGAAAATTGACGCGGGAAGAAGAAATTGCGCTGATAAATCGGTATGCCGACGAGCATCGTGAAGAGATTTTAGAAAATTTAGAGTATCAAATCGAATTGTGAAACGCGGCGAACTTTACAGACTTGCCAAACCCTCGAAACGCGACCCGAAAAAGTTTCGCGTTCACTTTGTTGTCAGCAAAATGCGCCGCTTCAAAAGAAATTCCGTGAACTGAAAAATAAAAATGAACGTGAAAATCTTTGTGGATGTTCCCTTCGAATATGTTACAATTTTTATAAATTGAGGTTTTGGTTATGGAGACAACAACAGTAACAATCAGTCTGCCGAAGGAAGTCGGAATTATTTTGGAAAAACGTGCCGAAGATAGTGGAAAGGATTTTGAAACGTACATAAAAAATATTGTCGAAACGCAGGCGAAAAAGATGACTTTGGATGAAACTCTCGCACCGATTCGACAAGCTGTTGAGAAAAGCGGTTTAAACGAAGATGAGTTGGACGGCATTTTTCAACAGGCTCGACGGGAAGTTTCGCAAGCTAGAAAGGAACGAAAAATAAAATAGAGTAAATGCCGAAACTCGAAGCCGTTTTCGATTGCAATATCTATCTTCAAGCCGCCGCTAACTTAAAAAGTGTAGCGGCGGCTTGTTTACGTTTGGCGGAAAACGGCGAAATAATTCTTTATGCGAGCGATGAAATTTTAGAGGAAGTTTCCGAAGTTCTAAACCGTCCTATTGTGCGGAAAAATCTCCCCGAATTGACCGATGAATCTGTTGACGCATTCATCGAAAAGCTGCACGATTTTGTAGTTTTTATAAAAAATGTTCCACACGAATTTCATTTACCGAGAGATGTTGATGATGAGGATTACATTAATCTCGCTGTTGAAGTTCGAGCCGATTATCTTGTCAGTCGCGACAGAGATTTGCTGGATTTAATGACTAATTATACAATCGAAGCAAAGGAATTTCGCCAACGCTTCCGTTTTCTCAAAGTTGTCAATCCGGTTATGTTTTTGGAAATTGTCAGACAGATAGAAAATGAGATTTAGAAGTCAGCTAAAAAGTCAGCGATTGAAAGAAACGACGATCAGCAAAAAAATTATTAAAACCAAACTCAGAGAATTATCACAAAAGCAACAAAGAGAAATTGAAAAGCGTTTGCGAAAACTTTTGAAATTTGAGAATTTATGAGCGAAAAACAATTTGAAGGAAAATCGGCAATCGTTACGGGCGCGACGCGCGGCATTGGCAAGGCGATTGCGCTGGAGTTGGCAAAACGCGGCGCGAATGTCGCGTTTAATTACGCGAAAAGCGCGGAGGAAGCGGAAAAATTAAAAGCGGAAATCGAAAATTCGGGCGTGAAATGTTACGCCGCGCAGTGCGATGTGGCGAATACGGAAGCGTCGGCGGATTTTGTCAAACAAACGCAGTCTGCATTCGGTACGGTTGACTTTTTGGTCAACAATGCAGGAATTACGCGCGACACGCTGATTTTGCGGATGAAGGAAGATGATTGGGATGCGGTTATTGATACGAATTTGAAAGGCGCGTGGAATTTCTCGAAAGCGGTTTTGCGTCCGATGATGAAAAATGAAAATGGTGGTTCGATTTTGAATATCTCGTCAATTTCCGGTGTCGTCGGAATGCTCGGACAGACGAATTATTCGGCATCGAAGGCGGGAATGATCGGTTTGACAAAATCTTTGGCGAAGGAAATTGCCAGCCGGAAAATTACGGTCAACGCTTTGGCTCTCGGTTTAATCGAAACAGAAATGGCGAGCGAGATGAACGTCGAATACCGCGAAAAAATCTTGGCGCAGATTCCTTTGGGCAGACTCGGAAACGTGCAGGAAGTCGCTGAAATCGCGTGTTTTATGCTGTCCGATTCAGCGCGTTATATTACCGGACAAGTCATTCAACCCGACGGCGGACTCGCTATGTAGGAATTACGAATTACGAATTTCAAATGTTGAAATGAGTTCTTTAATTCGTAATTTCGTAATTCGTAATTCGTAATTGATTTTTATGTCTTTGCAATACGAAAAAGAACAATCACAAACGCCAAACGAGAATGGCGAAAATCTGCAAACTGCAACGGCTGTTTTACCTATTTATTCGATTATTTTGGTTGTGTGTTTGATCGCGGTTTCCCTGTGTCAATTTTGGGTTGACGGCGAAGGCGGGATTTTATTGGGCGGCGGGAAATCTATAATTCTCGCAGGGTTCGATAAATCGCTGTTTTTCGCCGGACAATACTGGCGAATTTTGACCGGCGCAACTTTGCACGGCGGATTGGTTCATCTGGCTTTTAACTGTTACGCGCTTTACGTTCTCGGCAAACTTATCGAAGTTTTATCGAATCGCGCACATTTGGCAATCGTGTTTTTGCTTTCCGTCATCGGCGGTGGCGTTTTGAGCTTGATCTTTCTTCCTGACGTTCCGTCGGTCGGCGCGTCAGGCGGCATCGTCGGATTTCTCGGTTATCTGGCGGTTTATGGTTTTCGCCGACGGCAGCTTTTGACTAATGCGTTTCTCAAGAATATGTTGTTCAACATCGGATTTATCGCGCTTTACGGCTACTTTTTGCGCGAATATATTGACAATTTCGGACATCTCGGCGGGCTTCTGGTCGGTGCGGTTTACGGATTTTTCCAAATTTCCGGCGATGTTTATAAAGACCCGCGCGAAGTCGGCAAAACAACGGAATTTCTCGGTTTAATCGCACTCGGAATTTTCATCGCAACTTCACTTTTCAGCATTTTAGTCATTTTGGGTATCGTTTGAAACTTTTCTCAAACTTTCGCCTTTCGCCCTTATCCTTTATCCTTTAAGAATATGCCTCGAGTCAGAGTTCATCAGCACGTTAATCCGCTTGCGCCTTATTATCGGTTTACGCCGAAACCTTGGGAGATTGAAAAGGTTTTTGAAAATCCCGATTTACTGCTGCATCTCGACATCGGCTGCGCCCGCGGCAGGTTTATTTTGAAAATGGCGGAAATCCAAAAGAGTTGGAATTTTCTCGGCTTGGAAATCCGCGAACCGCTGGTTGAAGAAGCGAATCGCCTCGCAAAAGAAGCTGATTTGAAGAATCTGCATTACGAATTTTGCAACGCGACACACGCGCTCGACAAATTTTTGGAGAAACTTCCCGCCGACATTTTGCAGACGGTAACTATTCAATTTCCCGATCCGTGGTTTAAAAACAAACACGCCAAACGCCGAATGGTCAAAGATAAAATGGTCGAAACGATAGTCGAACATTTGAAAATCGCAGGCAATGTTTTTATTCAAACAGATGTTGATTTTTTGGCAGAGGAAATGTTTGAAATTTTCAGAGAAAATAAAAGGTTGCGTGAATTTAAAATTTCAGAAAACTCGTTTCCCGTCAAAACCGAAAGAGAAACAGCCGTCGAAGAAAAAGAATTGCCTATTTTTCGCCGCGTCTTTGAAAAAATAAAGTAAAAAGCGAAAGGAAGTTATTAAAATTCCTTTCGCTTTTGACAGTTTTTTATTTTTCAATTATCTATCATTAATTTGAATCGAACGAAGCACATTCTGAAAAGCCGAATTATATCTTGAAGATTCGTCCTGCGGCGCAACTGTTGCAATGTACATCAAAGTACCGTTTCTAAGCTGCGTCGTAAAAATATTAACAACTTCCGTTCTGCCCGTGATCGGCGAACGTCCCGACAAAACCGTCGAGTAAGCATTTCGGCGGTCAATCGTCGTGCGCGAAAATCTCGAATTCTGACGCAGATAATTGTTTTCACCCTGCACCAAACTGTTGACATACTCTTCGGTTGCGCGTCCCAAATCATTACTTTGTGTTTGCGTAACTCCGATCATCACGCCGTGCGTAATGCCGTTGTTGCCGTAAGCACCTTGCGGAGCAAAGGTTATGCTGTTCTGGCTTTCAAAAACCTGCCAGTTGTTCGGTAGATTGACACGGAATAGGTTGCCGCCGTTGTATGACACACTTCTCGAAGAAGGATATTCGACGCGGCTTTCGTATCTGCCATTATTCATCGGATTTTCCGTGCGTTCTCCTTGCGGATTTCTCTGAGCGTTTTGCTGAATTTGCGCCGATGTTTGAGCGGGCGACATTCCACGAAGCATACTTTGAACACGCTCGAATTCTCGTGTATTTTCAATTGGATTCGGCGAAACTCTCAGCATTTGCGCTTCACGATTGATGTTCTCATAACGATTTTCAGGATTCGGATGGTCGCTCAAAAATTCGGGAGCGCGACTTCCGCCGCTTTGACGCTCGATTGTTTTAAACATATTCGCCAAATCTCGCGGATCGTAACCGGCACGCGCCATAATCTGCGCGCCGAGCGTGTCGGCTTGTGTTTCATACTGGCGGCTAAAGCGAGTGAAATAACCTTGTGCAAAAACTTGTCCGACTTGCGCGCCGGTTTGTCCGCCGAGAATCGCTCCGCCTAGAATTGCTCCGATGCCGAGAATTTGATTAAGCGGTTTATTGACTTCAGTTGCCTGTGCCGTTCCGTGTCGCAAGGCGACGTGCGAAAGTTCGTGCGCCATCACACCTGCCATTTCGCCTTCGTTTTTCGCCGCTTCGATCATTCCGCGATTGACGTACATATAACCGCCCGGAAGCGCGAAAGCGTTAATATCGCTGGCGTTGACAATCTTAAATTGATAACGAAATTCAGAATGCTGAAACTGCGAAGGAATCGCGGCAACCAATCTGCGCCCGACCTCCGCAACATAATTCGTCGCTTCACGATCATTCAAAATCGGCATTTGCTGTTCGACTTCCTGAGATGCCTGCTGCCCGAGTTTTATGTCGTCCTGAATGCTGTATTTATTTTTCGGCATCGAAATGCGAGTTTGTCCGATTGCCGCCAGCGGCATTATAATCATCGTCCAAACCAACGCGATTGTCGCAAAATTTCTTCCTAAATTATATTTTTTCATTTTTCTCTCCTCAAAGATTTGCCTTGTTTTGTTACAATTTTATCATAAATATCAATTGTTAATTACTCCAAGAAGTTGAATTGCAAGGAATGTGCCAAATACTATATTGGATTAAAAATTAAAATGCATACTAGTCGAAATTATTACGGACAAATCAAGAAAAAGCCTGTAAATACAAACTAAAAGATATTTTTATCGGAATGAAATTACTTAAAAGAAGACCGGCAGATTACCGAATGGGAAACATCCGGCTAAGAGAGAGGTTTAAGTTTTACACCAAATGGTTTAGTGATTGGCAAATTGTGCGGTTTTTTCAGAGCCTGCTAATTTTTCACCGCAATTTTCTTTTTCCGAAAGCGGCTTCAAAACTTCTTTGATTTTACCGATTAAGGCTAAAATATCACTAGAATTTACTTTTCCGGCATATTTATTTTCAACTAAAAATGCCAATGCAAGTTCGCTGCTGAGTTCGTTTGCTGAATCCATAATTTTCCTTCGCTATCAAAAATTCTGCGATAAAAATACAACTATTCCGAGATTATATCTAAATTAACTTTTTTCGGTGTTTTAATGCTAGAACAAGTATTAAAAATTGTTAAATTATCCGATGTTAAATAAATGTTACAGTTTTGGGCTTAAAAATTAGCTGATTAGCAAATTGCTGATATAATTCTTTTTTATTACAGATTCAATTTAACTTTTTTCAAACTCAAATTAGAGTTGGAGATATAATTTTGTTTAACTTTAGCGGGAGAATTCAATGTTTATAAAAACTATTTTAAGTAATAAATTTATTGGTCTGTTCCTAATTTTTACAGCTGCTTTCGGTATGGCGTGCAGCGGTCAGCCCGTCGGACAAAACGGCGGCACGACAAACAGCGGCGGCGAGATTCGTCTGCAAGGTTCGGGCGCGAGCTTTCCGAAACCGATTTATGAAAAGTGGGTAAATGAATACGGTAAAGTCAATCCGACTATCAAAATTGATTATCAATCAACAGGTTCGGGCGCGGGACAAAAAGCGATTTTGGCGAAAACGGCTGATTTCGGCGCGTCGGACGATC
>JBDTSO010000127.1:0-8038 GCA_039931085.1 Acidobacteriota bacterium
GACGACGATAATCTCGGAATTGATCAGGGAATAACGCTGATCGGCGCGGAAAATCTGCGAAGCGGCAAAGTTTGGTATTGGTTTATGCAAAACGAAGAACCGCGTCGCGGATTAATGCTTGCCAAGATTTTTTAGAAGACAGGAGCGCAAGCGAACCGCTTGCGCTCCTGTCTTCTATATTTCATCCGGCTAATCGAAATTTTTTGGATGAAATTCAAGCTTTGTTTCACTTGTGCATAAAAGTATTTTACAGATGAGCGTAAAATGTTTAGAATTTATAAACCAGCTTTACAAAATTCTGTCTTTTTAAATAAAAACTTATAGTATTTTTGCTTATGGCAATTCTCGAAATGCGGCAAATCACCAAAGAATTTCCGGGCGTAAAAGCTCTGGACGGCGTAACTTTAGATTTGCGTGAAGGCGAATTTCACTCGCTCGTCGGCGAAAACGGTGCGGGAAAATCTACTTTGATGAAGGTTTTGTCGGGCGTTTATCCGTTTGGAACTTACACGGGCGATATTGTTGTCGAAGGCAACATAAAGCAGTTTCAAACTATTCGCCAAGCTGAAGAAGCCGGAATCGCCATTATTTTTCAGGAATTGTCTTTAGTTAAAGAATTAACCGTTGCCGAAAACATTTTTTTGGGCAAAGAACCGTCGCGTTTCGGCGTGATAAATTGGGCGGAAATTTATCAAAAATCTTCACAGCTTCTAAAAGATTTGAATTTGCCGCTCAATCCGCGTACAAAAGTCGGAAATCTCGGCATTGGACAACAGCAATTAGTTGAAATCGCCAAAGCACTTTCACAAAAAGCGAAGATTTTAGTGTTGGACGAACCCACCGCCGCGCTCACTGAATCGGAAGTTGAAACGCTTTTTACGATTTTGAAAGACTTAAAATCGCGCGGTGTCGGAATGATTTATATTTCGCACAAACTCGACGAAGTTTTTACGATGAGCGACCGCATAACGGTTTTGCGCGACGGGCAAACGGTTGGCACACAAAACACGGAAGATTTAACAAAAGACAAGATAATTTCTCTGATGGTCGGGCGCGAAGTCGGCGATATTTTCCCGGAATCGTCGCACGATTTCGGCGAAACGGCTCTGGAAGTTAAACATTTAACAGCTTTTGACCCGGACGTGCCGGAGAAAAAACTGGTTGACGATATTTCATTCTCAGTTCACAAAGGTGAAGTTTTAGGAATTGCGGGTTTGATGGGCGCAGGAAGAAGTGAACTTTTAATGACGATTTTCGGCGCGTGGCGCGGAAATTCTTCCGGCGAAATTTACGTCAAAGGCGAAAAAACCGACATTGATTCGCCGTCCGACGCGATTGACCACGGTATCGGTTTTGTAACCGAAGACCGCAAACGGTTCGGTTTGATTTTAGATCAAACGATTCTTGATAATTCGACGCTTGCCGGATTAAAAAAGATTTCCGGCGCGTTTATTACGCATCGCGCCCGCGAAAGAGTCGCCACGAGAAGCGTGATGGAATCGCTGCATGTCAAGGCAAATTCGCCGATGACGATTGCCGGAACGCTTTCGGGCGGAAATCAGCAAAAAGTCGTGTTGGGAAAATGGCTTTTGACCAAGCCGAAAGTTTTATTTTTGGACGAACCGACGCGCGGCATTGATGTCGGCGCGAAACAGGAAATTTACGCGGAAATCAACAAACTCGCCAAAGAAGGCTTGGCGATTGTAATGGTTTCCTCCGAACTGCCGGAAGTTTTGGGTTTATCGGACAGAATTCTGGTTCTGCACGAAGGCAGATTGACGGGCGAATTTTCAAAAACCGAAGCCACGCCGGAAAAAGTGATGGTCGCGGCGACGGGCGAATCGAAGGTGATGGTTTAGGAATTTGCAAAATTTTTAACACAGAGATACAGAGGTTACACAGAGAGTAAAATGTTAAACAAAAGTAAAAAACACTTTGAAAAACTCTGTGAAATCTCCGTAAACCCTGTGTTGAAAACATCTACAATACGAGGATTTCACAGAATGATGCGAATAAATATTTTATAATGAATGACTCTCGATTAAACGAAATTACGGGAAACGTGATTGGCGCGGCTATTGAAGTTCATAGACAATTAGGTCCCGGTTTGCTCGAATCCGCTTATACAGAATGTCTTTGCCGCTAATTTTTAATACGAGAGATCAGCTTTGAAAAAGAAAAACCTTTGCCGGTCGAATATAAAGGTGTAAAACTCGAATGCGGTTATCGTTTGGATTTTTTAGTGGAAAAGTTGGTCGTCCCTGAAATAAAAGCAGTCGAAGCCATTGCTCCGATACACGAAGCGCAACTTGTAACTTATTTAAAACTCGGCGGTTGGCGTATCGGACTTTTGATAAATTTTAGTGTTCTAATTTTGAAAAACGGAATTCGCCGAAAAATCTTCGGCTATTAAAAAAACTCTGTAAAACTCTGTGAAAGCTCCGTGTTCTCTGTGTTGATTAAGTTTTGAACAACTTAAAACACAGAGGTAAGAGAGGTTTCACAGAGTTTCATAGATAAAGATTAATAAGGAAAAGATGAGCGAAACAATAACGGAAAAAAAAGGGTTCAAACTCGAAACAGCGGCACTTCGCGCTTACACAATGCTCGGCGCGATGATTTTAATCTGGCTGTTTTTTTACTGGCAGACCGACGGAATTTTTCTTGCGCCGCGCAATCTTTCCAATTTGATGTTGCAAACAAGCGTTACGGGAATTATCGCCGTCGGAATGTTGATGGTCATTATTTCGGGAAATATTGATTTGTCGGTCGGTTCTCTTCTGGCATTGGCGGGCGGCGTGTCGGCGATTATGCTGACGAATATGGGTTATGGAATTGTGCTTTCTATTTTGGGCGCAATCGCCGTCAGCGTTTCGATTGGACTATTTCAGGGGTTTTTGACGGCGTATTTCAATATTCCATCGTTTATTGTAACGCTGGGCGGATTATTAGCGTGGCGCGGCGCGATCAAAGGGATTTCCAAAAGTGAAACGATTCCGATTTCCGACAGCACTTTCAAATTTATCGGACAAGGTTACGCCGGAACTGTCGGAATTCCGATCAGCGCAACTTCCGAATTAGCATTTAATTTCGGCTGGCTGATTGCGATTCTCGCCTGTATTTTTATTTTGCTGGCGGCATATCGGCGCGTCAAAGCGCAGAGAGAATACGGGTTGGGCGAAGTAAATACGAGCGCGGCAATGGTGAAAACGATTATTCCGGTTCTCGTTATTCTCGGTTTTGTTTTCGTGATGAATTCTTACGAAGGCATCCCGATTCCGGTTTTGATATTTTTGGCGGTTGCGCTGCTCGGTTATTTCATCACCAGCAACACGACTTTCGGGCGTTATCTCTACGCCATCGGCGGAAATGCAGATGCGGCGCGGCTTTCGGGAATTAATAATAAAGCCAACATTGTCAAAGTTTTCGCATTTTTAGGCGCGTTGACGGGAATTGCCGCGATAATTTACACGGCGCGTGTCGGCAGTGCCACGCCCGACGCGGGAACGCTTTTGGAACTCGACGCGATTGCCGCCTGCGTGATCGGTGGCACGAGCTTGATGGGCGGACGCGGCACGGTTTTCGGCGCGTGTCTGGGCGCGTTGATTATGGCGAGTCTTGACAACGGAATGTCGCTTTTGAATGTGCGAGATTTTATGCAGGAACTCGTCAAAGGCGGAATTCTCGTGGCAGCAGTCGGACTTGATATGATTGGGAAGAAATCTTAAATTAACAATGCGAAGCCCGCACGAAGTAAGGGCGTTTTTCGCTACTGCGTCCTTACTTCGTGCGAGCTTCTGCATCTAATTCAGATAGGAGAAAAATCTTAATGCGATTGAAAATTTTAGCATTTTTAACTTTGGCGATATTATTGTTGTCTGCCTGTATTCAGGAAAGAAAAGACGGCGCGACCAACACAACGCAAACGGGCGGCGCGGTTAGTACAAACGGCAAAATCAAAATCGGTTTTGCGATGGACACGGTTAAAGAAGAACGCTGGCAGCGTGACCGCGCGGCTTTTGAAGAACACTGCAAAAAGATGAACGTCGAATGCGTCATCACGGTTGCCGACAACAAAGCTGATCAGCAGGCGAATGATGTGGATAATCTTTTGACGCAGGGCGTAAATGTTCTGGTCATCGCGCCACACGACGCGACGCAAGCCGTTTCGATGGTTGAAAAAGCCAAAGCGCAGGGCGTTCCCGTGATTAGTTATGACCGCTTGATAAATTCCGACAAAATTGATGTCTATGTTTCTCATCAAGTTCCGGTCATCGGCAGAAAAATCGCCGAATACGCGCTCGAACATGTTCCGCAGGGAAATTACGCGATGGTCTATGGCGCGTCAACCGACAACAACGCGCTGATTATGAAAAGAGAACAATTAAAAGTTTTGCAGCCGGCAATTGACAGCGGTAAAATCAAAATCGTCGCCGACCAATTCATTACCGACTGGAAAACCGAAGAAGCGTTAAATATGGCGGAAAACGCCCTGACGCAAAACAACGACAAAATTGACGCGTTCGTCGTTTCCAATGACGGAATGGCAGGCGGCGTAGTTTCCGCGCTCGATAAAAAAGGTTTGACGGGAAAAGTTTTGGTAACGGGACAAGACGCGCAAAAAGACGCGCTTCAACGAATCGCCGAAGGCAAACAGACGATGACCGTTTATAAACCGATTATTCCGCTGGCGAGTGCCGCCGTTGACGCGGCGATAAAACTTGCCAAAAAAGAACTTTTAACCGAAGCACAGCCGTTTATGAACGACAATCTCAAAAAGGAAATTCCGGCGATATTGTTGGAAGTACAGGTTGTTGATAAAAATAATTTGATGAACACAGTTATTAAAGACGGTTATGTTTCTTACGACGATGTTTATGCAAATGTGCCGCCTGCCCAACGTCCGCCGAAACCCTAGAAAATAAATGTCAGATGCTAGATGTCAGTTTTTAAATCTGGAATCTAACATCTGACATCTATTTCAAACATTTTTTTATATCTTCGCGCATCTCGTCCGTTATTTCGTGTTTTGCTTCGTAGAGTTTTGATTTGAAATTCGGTAAAAAGTCTTTCAATTTTCGCTCGTAATTTTGAAATTTTTCGAGCGCGTAAAACTCATCGTCGTCGCCGTAAAGATATAAAACATCGGCAGTTGTCGGTTTGTAAATGTCATTCGTTTCCAAATCCGAAGGAATTCCGCCGCATACACCGATTACGCTGCAAGCGACTGACGGATGTGTAAAAGCAAAGCGAAAATTTAGCGCGCACGCTTGCGAAAATCCGTAAAGATAGATTTTTTCACGATCAATCAAATTTTTCTCCGACAGTTTTTCAATTATTTCCAAAATAAAATCTTGATGAATCGCCACGGATTCTTCTGCCTTAAAATCGGTTAGCCAGCCGAAACCGACTTTGTAACCTTTTTCGGTTTCCCGAAAATGCTGGTGCGGAGCTTGGATTGAAGCGATCACGAAATTTTCGGGCGCGACGACAAATGCTTCGCGCATCATATAGCGTTTGTGCGCTCCGTAACCGTGAACCGCGATCAAAAGCGGCGCATTTCTTTCTGCGGTTTCGGGAATGTATAAATCGTAGTAAAGTTTAATTTCAGCTTTGACGCTCAAATCAGTTTGCAGATTTTCTGAATTCATAAATGAGAGTTTAGAAATTAAATTGCCGACACGCAACGAGCGCGAACAAAATCGGTTTTTTTGTTTTTATGCAAAAATTTTTCAAATGGCTCGACGACATCGCCAAAATCGAAACGGAAAACCCGACCGCCAAATGGCTTGAGCGGGTTGTTTTCGTCTTTTTAATTTTGATGATTTTGTCCGCGCCGAATTCGATTGCCGCAACGCAGACGGCTTGGCTGATCGGAATGACGGCGTTGATTATTCGATTTTTTGTCAAACCGCGCCTTCCGCGTTCACAAAGTCCGCTTCGTTTCAAAACGCCGCTCGATTACGCTTTGTGGGCTTTTTTGCTGTGGTCATTTGTTACTTCGGTTGCTTCTTTTGCGCCGGATATTTCGCTCGACAGATTGCGAAATACTTTGCTTTTTCTCATTTTTTATTTTGTCGTCGGAGGACTGCGAACCGTTCGCTTTGCGAAGTTTTTGGCTTTTGCGATGATTTTTTCGGCAATGGTCAGCGTCATTTGGACACCGATTCAGCGAATTTTCGGGCGCGGCGTGGAAATTCACGGCGTTTCAGCGAACAGTCCTCTGACCAAAGCGATTTATTTGGAAAATAATTCGGAAAAAATTGTTTTGAAGGACGGCGACACGCTGCTCGAAGTCAATAACAAGAAAATTTACACGCCGGAAGATTTGGTCAACGAAATTGAACAAAACGAAACGGTGCAAATCAAGTTTTACCGTCCCGATTATTATTTGCCTTTGCAGCTTAAACGCGCCGATTTATTAAGCGGCACAACCGCGCTCGAAAAACTCGGAATCGAAAGTTGGAAACGCAGCCGAAACTGGCGTTCTACCGGATTTTACGGGCATTACACAACCTTTGCTGAAGTATTGCAGCTTATTCTGTCGCTCACTTTTGGACTTTTGATCGCTTCACTCGGCAGAAAAAAAGATGAACGCGGAAGCATCGAAAATCATCAAAAGTTTTTTCTTTCGAGGCTTTTCGCGTCAACTTATTTTCTGCTTTTCTGTGTTGCGGCAATGTGTTTTGC
This sequence comes from Acidobacteriota bacterium, assembly GCA_039931085.1. Classification (GTDB taxonomy): domain Bacteria; phylum Acidobacteriota; class Blastocatellia; order Pyrinomonadales; family Pyrinomonadaceae. The sequence continues at coordinate 6,691 of JBDTSO010000127.1, forward strand.
ACTTCTTTTGACCGTTACACGCGCTTCGCAACTCGGATTTTTGATTTCCGCCTTCGCCATCGTTTTAATCAACGGCAATCGTAAATTGCTTTTAAGTTTAATCGTTATCGTTTTGCCGGTTGCGCTCGTCGGACTTTTCTTTTTACAGCAAAGCCGCAACGTCGGATTTTTCGATGCGAAAGATGATTCGACAATTTACCGTGAAACCGTTTGGCGCGAAGGTTTTAATTTGTGGACAAATAATCCGCGAAATTTTACGCTCGGCGTAGGAATGGATTCGATCAAGCGTTACGCCAAAGACTGGCATTTATTCGACGACGGCAGACTTCCGATGGGACATTTTCATTCAACGCCCTTGCAGCTTCTCATTGAACGCGGTTTTCCCGCGCTTTTAATCTGGTTGTGGGTTTTGCTGGCTTACGGCTTAACGCTTTGGCGCGGAATAAAAGTCGAGAGTGCTGACCTTGGAGTTGAAAATCCAAAATCGGCTGATTGGCAGACGAGAGGAATTCTTCTCGGCTGTTTTGGCGGATTAATCGGATTTTTTGCCAGCGGAATCGTGCATTACAATCTCGGCGACGCGGAAGTTGCGATGGTCTTTTTTATGCTGATGGGAATAAGTATGTTTTTGTGTAATTTGCAGAAGCCGGCAAACCGAGTTCAAAATCCAGTGTTTAATATTTAAAGTTAAAAACAAAATGACAGTGGATTTTTTAATTCAAACGGCAATTAAATTACAATCAAATGCAAATTCAAACAAATCCTTTTTTTGCTCAATCGCTTTGTATTCAATCATACAATTTTGATCGCTGATAAGTTTCAACTGCAAATTCTTCTTGCTCAGCTTAAATTGAATGTCTTCAACGTGATTTTCGTAGCCGCGATCAAGCGCGTCGGCAATTCGCAAAATCGCGCCGAGCCGAGCCGTGATTTTGCGGTCTTTTTCGTTCAACTGCATATAATCGAGATGCTTTTCTTTCGGCAGAGCTTTGCGATGATAACGCGCGATGTTGGCAATCATCAGTTTCTCGTTTTCCGAAAAACCCGTAATTTCCGAATGTTTTATCAGATAAAGCGAATGTTTATGATGTGATTCGTGCGAAATGTGATAACCGATGTCGTGCAGAAGTGCGGCGGCGGCGAGCAATGTTCGTCCGTGTCTTTTCAGATTATAAATCGGCGCAAGCGCGTCAAAAATCTTTTCGGCTAACGCGGCAACCTGCAAAGCGTGCTGTTCTTCGTAACCGAAACGTCTGCCGATGGCGAAAACATCGCGCAGACGAATATCTTCCACATCCGGCACGGGCGGCAGAGATTCGGCTTCGATTTCGCGCAGATAATCAATAAT
>JBDTSO010000128.1:0-8024 GCA_039931085.1 Acidobacteriota bacterium
CTTTACCAACTCCTGAAATGATAAAGGCTTTACAGGAAAACTTGGCTAAATCTTTACCAACTCCTGAAATGATAAAGGCTTTACAGGAAAACTTGGCTAAATCTTTTATGAATATTGCTCAACTGTATGATACATATGGAACTCCTAAAGATTTGATTCGAGTTAAACTTGAGGAAAAAGGGCTAGAAATTGAAGAGGAAGTTTTTAATGAAAATTTTGAAAATGCCTTGACCTCACTTCAATCAAAAGGAAGTATAGGCAAAACTAAACAAAACGAAAAAATCAATCCGATTTACAAAGCCTTAGAAAGAAATTCAGTAAAATCAAACTTTCACGGTTACGACGTGACGCATCTTGAAAATTCAAAAATTGTCGCAATCGTGAAAGACGACCGGCAAATAAACGAACTCAAGGAAGGCGAAGAAGGTTTGATTGTTTTGAGCGATACGCCTTTTTACGCCGAATCGGGCGGGCAGGTCGGCGATACGGGATTTTTGACGAATGAAACTTCAAAGGTGAAAGTGCAGGACACTTTTGCGCCGGTGAAGGATTTGAATCTGCATAAATCGAAGGTTGAAAAAGGCTCGATCAAAGTCGGCGACGAATTGACGGCGACGGTTGACGCGGAAAAACGCGACGCGACGCGGAGAAATCATACGGCGACGCATCTCGTTCACGCGGCGTTGCGCGAGGTTTTGGGGACGCACGTCAAGCAAGCCGGTTCGGTCGTCGCGCCGAATTATCTGCGGTTCGATTTTACGCATTATCAGCCGATTTCCGACGAAGAAATCCAGCAGGTTGAAAATTTAGTCAATCGGGAAATTTTGAAAAACGACGCGGTGAATACCGATATAAAATCAATCGAAGAAGCGATGCAGTCGGGCGCGATGGCTTTATTCGGCGAGAAATACGGCGCGGATGTGCGCGTTTTGAGCATCGGCGAAGGCACTTTTTCAAAAGAATTGTGCGGCGGAACGCACGTTCGCGCAACGGGCGACATCGGCTCGTTTAAAATCACTTCGGACGAAGCGGTTGCGTCCGGCGTGCGACGAATCCGCGCGATTACGGGCTTTGACGCTTTTGAAAGATTCCGCGACGACGAGCGAATGATTGACGAATCGCTGGGTTTTTTGAAAACTCAGCGCGACCAGTTGCCGAACGCGATTGAAAAATTGCAGGAAGAATTAAAACGTATGCGCCGCGAAAACGACGATCTGAAAATGAAAATCGCCACCGGCGCAATCGGAAATGCAACATCGAACGGCGACGAGGCGAAAGAAATCAACGGCGTAAAAGTCATCGCCAAAACGGTCGAAGGCTTGGACAAAGGCGGAATGCGGCATTTGTCGGACACTTTGATGGCGAAAATAAAATCCGGCGTGGTCGTTTTGGCGAGAATAGAGGAAGATAAAGTTTCGTTTATCGTTCGCGTGTCCGACGATTTGACCGACAAAGTAAAAGCCGGAAAAATCGTGCAGGAAATCGCGCCCATCGTTGGCGGACGCGGCGGCGGCAAACCTGATATGGCGGAAGGCGGCGGTTCTGAACCCGATAAGTTAAACGACGCTTTGCAGGCAAGTTACGGCGTGGTTGAGCAAATGCTGGAAAGTTAAATTAACAGAACAAAATAGTTGCGTGAGTGTTCTTGCATAAAATTGTTTGCCAAAACTGACATAAAACTCCCGGTGGTTTCAAATGATTCACTTAAAATACAGGCTAACGTTCGCATTAACCGACTTATAAAAGATGAAAATTCTCGCGTTCAGATCAGCTTTGGTCTTCTAAAATAACTTTGAAAAAGTTTGAAATGTTATAAACGAAGTAAGCAAAACTTCAAATGAAATTCACAAAATATCATACTTGATTGTATTGGACGCAAATGTTTAATTATAAATATGACAGCTCTCGATAATTTGCATTTCGACAATACATATTCTCGTCTTCCCGAAAACTTTTTCCGGCGAGTTCAACCGACACCTTTGCCATCGCCTTATTTAGTCAGTTTCAACAAAAAAGTTGCGGAATTGATCGGCTTAGACGCAGTAGAAGTGACAAAACCCGAATTTATCGAATACTTTACGGGCAACAAACTTTTGCCAAATAGCGAACCAATTTCAGCGATTTACGCCGGACATCAATTCGGAACATTTGTTCAACAATTAGGTGACGGACGCGCGATTTTGCTCGGCGAAGTCATCAATGAAAACGGTGAACGCTTTGATATTCAATTAAAAGGCGCAGGTTTGACACCATTTTCGCGGATGGGTGACGGACGTGCTGTTTTGCGTTCGACGATTCGGGAATATCTGTGTTCGGCGGCGATGTTCGCGCGCGGCATTCCGACGACACGCGCACTTTGCATTACGGGCAGCGATGCACAGGTTTATCGTGAAACGGTCGAAACTTCGGCTGTTTTGACGCGCGTCGCGTCGTCGCACGTACGTTTCGGTTCGTTTGAACTTTTTTATTATCGCGGGCAATATGACGAAGTTAAAACGCTCGCCGATTATGTGATTCGTGAATTTTATCCGCAATTCAGCGAAGCCGAAGACAAATATCTGCAATTTTTGCGCGAAGTCGTAACCCGAACCGCCGAACTTATCGCTAAGTGGCAAGCCGTCGGATTTTCGCACGGCGTAATGAATACGGACAATATGTCAATTTTAGGTTTGACGATTGATTACGGTCCGTTCGGATTTCTCGACGAATTCGATGCCGGATTTATCTGCAATCATTCGGATTACGCCGGACGTTACGCTTTTAATCAACAGCCGAACGTCGGTCTGTGGAATTTGTATAAACTCGCGCAAACGCTGGTTTCGCTGATCGAACCCGAAGATGCGGAAAAGATTTTGAATGAATATCCACAAATTTTCACTGAAAAATTTGGCAGATTGATGCGCGAAAAACTTGGATTAAACATCGAAAAGGATGAAGATGCGGAGTTAATTGACGATTTATTCAGCATTTTGCAGACTAATCACGTTGATTACACTTTATTTTTTCGCCGTTTGGCTGATTTTAATTCGGGCGAAAATGAAAAAAATGATTTACTGCAAGCGATGTTTATTGATCCGACAAGTTTTGACGGTTGGGCTAAAGAATATCGGTTACGTTTAATTTCGGAAAAAAGTGTTGGCGCGAAAAGGCGTGAGCGAATGTTGCAAATCAATCCTAAATTCATTCTTCGCAACCACATCGCTCAGAATGTGATTGAAGCAGCGCAAAAAGGAAATTACGCTGAAATTGATGCGCTTCTCAAAGTTCTGCAAAGTCCGTTTGAAGAACACGCCGGAATGGAACGCTTCAACACATTGCCGCCGCCTGAAAATATGCGCGTCGCAGTCAGTTGTTCGTCATAAATACTCACCATTAAAATTGAAATATGAAAAATGATTTAATGTTTATGTTGGGCGGTTTGCTTTCTTCCGCCGTTTCTGCCAAAAGTGAGTCGGGAAAACTCGAAAAATGCACGGTAAATGTTGATTCAAAAGATTACATTTTTCAAATCTACCTACCGCCGAACGCTGAAAATACGCCGGATTTGCCGGTAATTATTTTTTTGCACGGAATCGGACAACGCGGAAACGGTGGTTTTGTACCGACGACGGGCGCAGGCAGTGCGATTGCGAAACATTATCTTGGACAAATTCCGGCGATTATTCTGCTTCCGCAATGTCGTTCGGGAAGTTATTGGTCTGATCCGGTGATGGAGAAAATGGTGGTGAAATCGCTCACACAAACTGTCGAAGAATTTAACGCGGACGAAAAGAGAATTTATCTAACAGGCGTTTCGATGGGTGGTTACGGAGTTTGGTATCTGGCTTCGCAGTTTCCGAAAAAGTTTGCCGCGTTGATTTCAATTTGCGGCGGAAGTTCTATTTCAAAAGGCGACAGATTCGATGCGCTGGCAAAAAAAGTCGGCAAAACTCCGGCGTGGCTCTTTCACGGCGCGGATGATGTAGTTGTTCCAGTTACCGAATCGCGCCAAATTGCTGCGGCACTCAAAGCCAACTGCGGCAGCGTTAAATATAACGAATACGAAAACGTCGGTCATAACGTCTGGATGAACGCACTCGGCGAAAAGGATTTAATGTCGTGGCTTTTAGCGCAACATTTGTAATTCCAAAGTTAATTAGTCTTTAACTTTGGACTTTGGACTCGCTTTGCGCCTTTATGCCTTAATAAATTTCATCGCCGCGCCGTTCATACAATATCGAAGTCCGGTTGGTTTAGGACCGTCGTCGAAAACGTGACCGATATGCCCGTCGCACCGGTTGCATAAAACTTCCGTGCGCGTTTCCAGCAGACTATTATCAACATTTTCCTTGACATTGATCTTCTTGATCGGCGCGTAAAAACTGGGCCAGCCTGTGTGGGACTCAAATTTGGTTTCGGAATTGAAAAGCGGCAAGTCGCAACATACACAAGCAAAAGTACCTTTGTCGTGAATGTCATTTAGTGGACTCGAATATGGTGCTTCCGTTCCGGCTTGTCTGGTTATCCGATACTGTTCGGGCGTTAAAATTTTCTTCCATTCGGCATCCGTTTTAATCACCTTTTTGAATGGAAGATTGTCATTATCTGTGCTGACGGCGTCATCAATTGCTGTGCCGACAGCAAGATTTTTAGTCGCACACGCCGAAGCCATTGAAAAACCCGACATCGCTATTAAAGCACCGAAAATTGTTCCTGATTGTAAGAATTCGCGTCTGTCCATTTTTAATCTCCTTACCTTTAAATTTACTTGTATTAAAAAAATGTAGATTTTAAGGACAAACTTACCGAATTAGATAAAATGAGCCTGTTTATTACTCAAAAGCTACGTGTTATTCATAAGATGTAAATTATATTGCAAATGATGCCAATTAAAAACGGTTCATTTTTTCAAACGCAGGAATTTAATTGTTAAAGAATATATTTACCCGTTATTGCTGTAATTTCTGCAAAAGTTCCGTCAAATTTTGAGATTTCTTGGCAATTCCGTATCCAACGGCTTCATTTCCCAAATCCAAAACGCTGGTCGTAACTCCGAGAACTTTACCGGTTTTCAGAAAACTGATAAATTGCCAGATCGCCATCTTTGTCGGAAATCGCTAGTTTGATTGGAAATTGAATTGTTTCGCCCGAACTAAATCTTTTCCACGCAATAAGCTGTGAGGACGAGTTTTTGAAATACTTTGGAAGTTCCTCTGATTTTGATTAGACGTGGAATGCGGAAGCAATTGAATTACCGGCACTCAAAAAATCGTTCCAACCGAAACTCTTTTTTCGGAATCGGCAATTTTCACAAGAATGGAAATACAAAAAACCAAATCGTTCAGCGCAGCAATGCGTTATGTTTTTTCTTTGTAATTCGCACAAGACAAAAAAAGGCTGAAACAAAGCAGCCGAAGAAGATTTATGGCGTTTTTTTTCATAAAGCCAAAAGCGAGAACGGATAAAACGGAAGATTTCTGACAACACCAAAAGCGATCAAAACAAACAGAAATCCCCACAATAAATAAGGCTTGAAAATATTAAATGACAAACCGCGACCTCTGACAACGATTAAACCAAGCGAAATAAACAGATAAATTCCGACAAATAAAAAAACCGGCAAAAGTGCGTTAAAATGAAGTGCGCCCAAAACGTCGCCGTGAAAAAGCGCGTGAAAACCGCGCGTCATACCGCAGCCCGGACAGTTCAATCCGGTCATCGTGTGAAGCGGACAAACGGGGAAAAATCCGGCGTTTGTCGGGTTAAAATATGTAATTACAAATATGCCCGCCGATGCCGCAAGAATTCCCGCCGCCGCTAAAACTCGCTCTTTTATGCTCAAGGTATTAAGATAACCCTTTTTGGTGATCCGTCATTTAAAAACAGTTTTGGCATAATTAAACCGATTTGCTGCATATCATCGGCGGTTTGTTTTTGCTTTTCCAAAATTGCCGTGATTTTTTGTAAATCGGCAAGATATTCCGGTGAAACACTGCTTGGCGCGGATTGAGTTTGCTGACGAAGCGAATCTAACGCGCTCTGTTTTTCATTTGCGTTCCTGAATTTCGCCAACGCTTCGCTCAAACGCAAGCCCGTATTAAACTGCCAATATTTTAATTCGTCGCTGCCAAGACGACTTTGCAGTGACGCAATCAAAGACTGTGTAGCGTCAATCAAAGCCGGCGAACTCTTTGTTTGTCCGGCATTTTCGGCTTGTTTTATTTCCGACAAACTTTGGAGTTGTTGATTTTCCGCAGTCCAGTCGGGTTGGAGAACTTTACTAATTGAGCTTACATTTAAATTAATCAACGACGGATTGTATTGAATACTTACCAAATCAAATCCGGTTTTAAACCAGTTGGGTTTACTCATCGCTGAATTTCCGCCTGTGAAATTATAGACGATTATGCCGGTAACTTTCACCGCTTGACCGTTCAATAAAGTCGGTTTGAATTTTGACGCAAAAGCGGCGGTTTCGGCGGCTTGTCTGAGCAGCGGATGACCGGAAACGGAACTTGCGGAAACAACGTCGCCGTTTTCGTCAATTGTAACCTGCACATTCACCGCGCCTTCCGCGCCGACTGCTTTTGCCGCCGCCGGATAAGCCGGAATTGCTAAATTTTTCGCTTTTCCATTGACTATGCCGCCGGAAATATTTCCTTCAGACACAGACATCGGCGGTTGTGCCGGATCAGCGGAAGTTGCCGGAGTAAAATTATAAATGATCACGCCGGTAACTTTCACCGCTTGTCCCGAAAGCTGCGTCGGTGTGAATTTAGCTTGGCGGGCAGCATCTACGGCGGCTGACCGCAACAAAGGATGTCCTGAAATCGCGTTTGCCGAGGTTACGTTTCCGTCTTCGTCAATCGTAACCTGCACATTGACCGTGCCGCTCGCATTAACGGCTTTTGCCGCCGCCGGAAATTCGGGAGCGGGTAAATTTTGCGCTTTGCCGTTCAGCACACCGCCGGAAATCGTTTTCGGTATTTGCGCCGAAACGATTGAAAAACCGAGTAAAAGAATTGAAACGACAAGAAGAATTTGTTTTTTCATAGCTGCCTCTATATTTCGTAAAAGTTAAGATATGTAATGTTAGACTTTACCAAGCAAAAGGTAAAGATATTTATTTGATTTTTTGCAGATTTGCGATTGTTTTTCCGATTTCTATCCTATCTTTGTCGGAATCTTTGTCGGAAATTTTCTGTTCCGCTAAACTCGCTAGATTTTGTAACTGTTCCAAATACGCGGGTTGTATTTCGGCGGGCGCATTCTGCACAAAACGCCTGAGAATTTCAAAAGATTCACGCCGTATTTTCGGATTGCGAAAAGTTTCCTGAAATTCGACAAAAGCAACGCCCAGATTAAATTGCCAAAGACTTTTTTCGTCATTTCCCAAACGTCCGCGAAGTGCTGAAACCAATCTTTGCGAAATGGAAACTTGCTCGTAATTTTGTTGTGGAATAATCAGTCGTCCCTGAACTTGTTGAACGGAGCGATTTCTATTGCTGAAACCATCTACTTTATCAACAACTAAAATCGGCAAATTTTTATTCGGATTGGCGCGTCTTATTTCGTCTAATTTCAAAATTAAATCATTTTCCGTCTGCCAATCCGACGACACAGCCTTTTTGATAATCGCGGTTTGCAAAAAATAAAGCGACTGAACTTTTTCGACCATCGCCAAATCGTAGCCGACCTTAAACCAATTCGGCGTTTCAATCGTAAAATTATAATTGAGATAGCCCGCGATTTTTTCACGCTGACCGTTCGTTTTCGGCGTTAAAAACTTTGATTTTAACGCCGCATTTTGCGCGGTTCCGTAAAACAATTGATCGCCCGAAACCGCTTTTGCGGAAGTTACGCCGCCTTCTTCGTCTATCTCGATTTCAACTTTAACTTTTCCTTCCGCGCCCGCTTCCTTCGCTTCATTCGGAAATGTCGGTTTCGCCAAATAAACTGCCCTTGCGCCCCCAATACTTCCGGTAATATCACCAATTGTAAAATATTCGGGCGGATTTAAATCATTGTCCGTTAAAACAGGTGGC
>JBDTSO010000129.1:0-7936 GCA_039931085.1 Acidobacteriota bacterium
AAACCCAAAATTCGTTCCGGCGAATTTTTCGGTGCGGGATAGAGTCCTTCGCGCTGCAAAATGTCGGCGCGATTTAACGCCGACGCTTTAACCTTTACCAAAATTTGCGCGTCTTTCGGTTTCGGTAAATCGTCAACTTCGCGGATTTCGAGATTTTCCGCGCCGCCGAATTCTTTAACGTAAACTGCTTTCATATTTTTTTGATGCTTATTTGCTCTATTTTTTTATCACTATTGAAATCCATTCGCCGTCAATTTGAACTTTGAAGTCTGAAATATTTAATTGTCGTAATTTCTCTTCGATTAAACTTTGTTGTTCCTCTAAAATTCCCGATAGAACGAGTATTTTTCGAGTTTTTTTGACTAAAAGTTCAAGAATCGGCAAAATTACATCCGCCGTCAGATTAGCGCAGACGAAATCGAATTCGGGAGTTTCTTCGGAAATCGAACCGATGTAAAATTCAATACCTTTTACATTATTAAACGCAGCGTTTTCTTTAGCAATTTTAATCGAGCCGGTGTCCGTATCGCATCCGACAACTTTGGACTTTGAACTTTGGACTTCAGACTTACTCGCCGCAATCGCCAGAATTCCCGTTCCCGTGCCGACATCGAGAAAACTCATTTCGCTTTGAAAATTTTCTCCGATTGCCCGCAAACACAACTTTGTCGTTTCGTGTGTTCCCGTGCCGAAAGCCATATTCGGCTCAATATAAATAACGATTTTTTCCGCGCTTTCGATCTTTTCCCAACTCGGAGCGATGATAAATTTTTCGATTTCCGTCGGTTTCCAATGCTTTTTCCATTCGGCGAGCCAATCCGTATTTTCAACTTCCCGCCATTCGATTTTTTTTATCGAATCGCTCGAAAAACCGTAAATCCGCAAACTTTGATTTAACTTTTCGCGCAAAATTTTATCATCAATTTTTTCATTAAAATAACCGATAACGGTTAAGTTTTCAGTCGGCTTTTTCCGTAGATGATTTATTTCATTGCCGAGCGAATCGAGTTCATTCAGAGCAAATTCGACTGCCTCTTCCGCTTCCGTTTCGGTTTCGATTTCGACCGAATACCAGTTTTTTTGCTTATCGTTCATCATAAAAATTTCGATTATTTGAAAAGAACAATCAAATACAATATCAAACTTTGAAAAATTATTTAATATGTAAAACTAATTCTATGAAAAACGAAATTAGCGTGAATAATCATTTACTCGAACGAATCAAAGAAGAAAAACCATTTCCTCACATCGTCCAAAATCTCGAAAATACATTTGGCGAACCGAAATTGGCGAAGAAAAGCGATGCGCTGGCGGTGCTGATAAACATTATCATATCGCAGGCGACGACCGATACGAACAGCCGCCGGACGTTTGAAAATTTGAAAAAGAAATTCGGAACTTGGGAAAAAGTGTCGGCGGCTGAAACAAACGAAATCGCCGACGCGATCCGGCTCGGCGGTCTGGCAAATCAAAAAGCGAATATAATTAAAGATTTATTGATGCAGATAAAAGAAAAACACGGCACGCTTTCATTAAAATTCGTTGACAAAATGACGGATGAGGCGGCACGCGATTATCTTTTGCAGTTTCGCGGCATCGGACCGAAAACCGTCGCCTGCACTTTGCTTTTCGCTCTGCACAAAGAAGTTTTCCCGCTCGACACGCATATTTTTCGTATTCTCAAACGGATGGGAGTTTTGCCCGAAAAAATTACCGATGCGAAAGCCCACAGATTGCTCGATGAACTCGCGCCGCACGACAAATTTTACTCGCTGCACGTCAATTTAATCAGACTCGGCAAAAAAATCTGCCGTCCGCGCGAACCGCTTTGCGAACAATGTCCGCTGATCGAATACTGCGATTACGGTTTGTCGCGGATTTAGCGATTAACGATTTTTGTATCAATTTTATGATTGGACAAAGCTCATTTATTGACACAATCTAATAGCGGATGCTGAAAATCATTTCGTTAATTTTAAGTTTGATCGTATTTTTTGCGGCGATTTGGATAATAACTCCTGCGCCCGCATACAATATTTGGCTGTTTTCGGTGGCGGCGAGCGAATGGAGTTTATGGCTCGGCGCGATTGCTGTGCCGGCGATTATTCTAAGCCTTTGCGTTCCGATTTTCGGCGACGGGAAGCTCTGGATTGCTTCGCTCATCGTTTCATTCGCGGCTCTCGTTATATCGCTTTACCCGTTATTGAGTGTTTTGTCGTTGGCAAGCGAGCAGAATGTTTCGCTGTCACTTGGCGACTATTTTAGCGGATTAAAAAGCGGCGAGGTTTCCGCCGGAGATTTTACGACTCATACTTTTGCCGATTTTGACGGAAAAAAATTACAGTTTGACGTTTACGCGCCGAAAACGGAAAACGAAAATAACGGCGCGGCAATTATCGTCATTCACGGCGGTTCGTGGAACGGCGGAAGCAGAAACGATTTTCCGCAGTGGAACAAATGGCTTGCCGTTAATGGATTTACGGTTTTCGATATTGATTACCGACTCGCGCCGCAGCCAAATTATCTGAGCGCAGCCGGCGATGTAAAATGCGCCGTGCTGTGGATCAAAGAACACGCCAAAGAATTTAATATCTCGCCGAATCGCATTGCGCTTTTCGGACGTTCCGCCGGAGCGCATCTGGCTTTACTCGCCGCTTATTCTGCCAACGATTCAAGTCTTCCGTCAAGCTGTCCGGCAAACGATCAAAACGAAATGGTTCGCGCCGTCATTTCATTTTATGCTCCCGTCGAGTTGCTCTGGGCTTATGACCATCCGGCAAATGAATATGTCATCAACGGACCAAAAACGCTCGCCGCATTTCTCGGCGGAAACCCTCACGAATCAGCCGAAATCCGCGACCGCTTTCTTCTCGCTTCGCCAACCACGCACATTTCCCGAAAAACGCCGCCGACCTTGCTCGTCCACGGCGGACACGACCAACTCGTCCGCCGCGAAAATGTGCAGTTTCTCGACGAAAAATTAAATGAAAACGACATCCCGCACACATCAATTTTCATCCCTTACGCGCAGCACGGCTTCGACTACAATTTTCACGGTTGGGGTTCGCAAATCACAAAACCCGTAACGCTCGACTTTCTGCGCGAAAATACCAAAAACAAATAATCATTCAGTATATTGTTGATTTTTTGACCATCACCTGTATTTGGCACAAACTTCACGATGAATCTTATTATTCAAAGTTTTTAATCCTAAATCATTTTTAAAGGAAATAAAGAAAGGTCTTTTGAACAAAAAACAATTGTCTGTTTCAAATCAAAATTGTTAGAATAGTAGTCGACTCAATTCATAGTGTAAGCAGAGGAGGAAGCAGTTAAATGGATTTTTATTTTTTGTTGTTTTCGTTGTTTTTTCCGCGAATCGTTTTGCTCGTGTATTATTTTTTGATCGGGCATTTTCCGCAAAGCACGATTCCGTTTGTCGGCGATGTGTTAATGGGAATTTTTATTCCGCGTATCTTGATTCTGATTTTTATCTATCAGAATTTAGGAATAAACAATATCTGGTTTGCGGCTCATTTAATTGCCCTGATTTTCGTGTATTTCGGCGGCACGACGCGAACCGTCGGCTGGCGTCGCCGGCGATATAATAACAGTAATTAGTGAGCTTTTTTAACAGGCTGTTCGTTAAGTGAAGAAGCAGTCGGCAATCGGGGGAATTTGATGATAAAGCGTGTTCCCGCTTGCGGTTGGCTTTCGACGGTGATTTTCGCGTTGTGCAGACGGGCGATGACTTCCGCCATCGCCAAACCAATGCCTGTTCCTTTAATGTTAGTGCGGCTCACGTTTGCCGAGCGATAGAAACGCTCGAAAATATGCGGCAAATCTTCGGGTGAGATGGTGCAACCATTCCGCTGCCGTCGCCTGTCGCACCGTGGCAGACGGCACAGTTTATTTCAAATCTTTCCTTACCGCGTTTTAAAACTTCCTCAGTCAACGAAAACGGCAGTTCGTTTGAATTTTTATCGAAACCTTCACTTGATTCGGTTCGCTGATTCGTCCGCGTAAAGCCGCTCGGAATCGTGCCTTCGACGGGTTTTTGTGCTAATTGTCCGTTGGAAAAAAACTTGCTCTCGCTAAACGGTTTATGTGCGGGCTGACTCGCCATTTTCTGCGAACAGTTCGATAAAATCGTGGCAACAAAAATTAATAAAATAATTGATAATTGATAATTGATAATTGAAGAAAAGCGGATTTTCCATTTTCCGTCTTCCTTCCGTCATTTTCCATTATCCATTTTCCATTATCCATTTTCTTCATCTTTCGCTTCCCGTTCGTCTGTCCAAAACGCCGATAATGTCCACAGGTTCGAGCGTTTCTAAAAAATCGTGCGTATCCGTTTCGTCAAATTTCGGGTCTTTCGACTCGATGCTCAGAAAAAATGCGTCCTGCGTCGCCCGCCGAAATTCGGGTGCGGTAAAAACAGGATGATAAAGCTGCGGCAAACCGCTTAAAATAAATAAACCCAACGCACCGATAATCGCTCCGCCAAGAATCGTCAATTCAAAAGTGATCGGAATAAAAACCTCCCAACTGTTCAGCGGACGACCTCCGATATTTTGCGGATACGAAATCACCGCCGCGTAATATTGCAGAAAAAATCCCGTCAATCCGCCGAAAATTCCGCCCGTCAAAACAATTGCGGGAATCCAATTTCGCCGTTTGGTGTGCAAAATTTCCGAAAGTTCCTCAATCGCAAACGGCGTGTAAGCGTGCATTTTTTCAAACCCCGCTTGTCGGGCAAGTTTCGCCGCTTCGATGATCTTTTCCGCTTCATCGAATTCGGCTAACAAGGCAAAAAGTTTTGGTTCTCTGATTGAACTCATTCGTAAATTAAAAATTCAAAGTTAAAAATTGAAATCCAAAATCTAAAATCGTTATGCTTCCTCCTTTTTTGCCGCTGCTGGTGCGATTAATTTCCGCATTTCCGCCATAGACATCAGCGGCAGCATTCGGACGAACAAAAACATCATCATAAAAAACATTCCAATCGTTCCGGCGAGCGTCGCATAATCCCACCAAGTTCCCGAATACATTCCCCACGACGACGGGAGAAAATCGTGATGTAGACTCGTAACGACGATGACGTAACGCTCCGTCCACATTCCGACGTTGACAAAAATTGACAGGATGAATAAAAACATCACATTTGTCCGTAGTTTTCTAAACCAAAGAAGCTGCGGCAACAGCACGTTACACAAAATCAGAATCCAATACATAAAAGCGTAGCCGCCGAACGCTCGGTTTAGTTCGATATAACGCTCGTATTGATCGCCGCTGTAATAGGCGAAAAAATATTCGGACAGATAGCTGTAAAGAATTATCAAACTCGTGGCGATCAGGATTTTCGCCATATTTTCCAGATGCCGCATCGTGATAAAATCTTTTAAGTTAAACGCCCAACGAATCGGAATCGCCAACGTCAAAACCATAGCAAATCCTGAAAATATTGCACCCGCGACAAAATACGGACCGAAAATCGTCGAATGCCAACCGGGAATAATTCCCGCTGCGAAATCGAAGCTGACAACCGTGTGAACCGATATGACAAGCGGCGTGGCGAGTCCGGCGAGTATCAAATAAAGCCGTTCGTAATGATGCCAATGCTCCGCCGAACCGCGCCAGCCGAGCGACAAAATGCCAAAAATCTTAAATGTCCAATTGCTTTTCGCACGATCCCGCAAAGTCGCCAGATCGGGAATCATTCCGATATACCAAAAAACGAGCGACACCGTTAAATAGGTCAGAACGGCGAAAACGTCCCAAACCAGCGGCGAACGGAATTGCGGAAACAAAGCCATCGTGTTCGGATACGGAAGCAGCCAGTAAAAATAATACGGTCTGCCCAAATGAAGCAACGGAAAAAGTCCGGCGGCGGCAACGGCAACTAGCGTCATCGCTTCGGCAAAACGATTGATCGAAGTCCGCCATTTTTGATTTAACAGCAGTAAAATTGCCGAAATCAAAGTTCCCGCGTGTCCAATTCCAACCCACCAGACAAAATTCGCAATCGCAAATCCCCAACCGATGGGAATATTCACGCCCCAAATCCCAACGCCGTCCACGAGCAATTTGGCAATCGCGTAAAACAACATCATCGTGAACAAAAGCGTTACGCCAAAGCCGAGAAACCACAAAAAATGAGTTTTCCGTACAAGCGTAATATCGCTGATCCGCCGCGAAATTTCGGTGTAATTATGATCGCCTTCAACGACGGGCGGGATTTCTAATTTGTTTGTTTCCGCTGCCATTTAGTGATTAAAAAAGAATTTTTAGCCACAGATTTACACAGATAAACACAGATTTTTAAGAGATAAATCAAAAAAAATAGTTTTCTTATCCTGTTTTATATCCGTGTCCATCTGTGTAAATCTGTGGCTAAATTTCTTATTCTTCATCCCCTATCAATCTCCTCATTCGGGTTCGTAATCGTCGCCAGATACGTCGTGCGTGGTCGCGTGTTCAAATCCGCCAACAAATCGTAATCCGTCGGCTCGGCTTTTAATTTCGCAACTTGACTGTTTGCATCGTTTTTGTCGCCAAAAATAATCGCCTGCGTCGGACACGCTTGCTGACACGCCGTTAAAATTTCGCCGTCCTTGAGTTCGCGTCCTTCGGTTTCGGCGTTGATTTTCGCGTATTGAATTCTCTGCACACAATAAGTGCATTTTTCCATTACGCCGCGACTTCGGGTGGTAACTTCGGGATTTCTCTGTAACTGCACGACCGGCGTTTCGTAATCCGAATAGCCGAAAAAGTTGAAACGGCGGACTTTATACGGGCAATTATTCGAGCAGTAACGAGTTCCGACACAGCGGTTATAAGTCATTTCGTTCAAACCTTCGGTGCTGTGCGTCGTCGCTCCGGGCGGACAGACGTATTCGCACGGTGCGTTTTCGCAATGCTGACAAATCACGGGCTGATGCAAAGTGTTGGTATTTTCGCCGTCCGTTTCGTAATAAGTATCAACCCGAATCCAGTGCATTTCTCTCGCCCGCAAAACTTCTTCTTTGCCGACGACAGGAATATTATTTTCCGATTGACACGCCACGACGCAGGCGTTACAGCCGTTGCAAATGCTTGTATCTATTGACATTCCCCAAGCGTGTCCGTTATATTCCCAACCCGGATAAAGCGAAATCTGCTTATCGGGATCGTCCGCTTCACGCTTGGCAAATGTCGGATTTTTTTCATATTCCGCAAGTTTTGCGTGGCGGACAATATCGCGTCCTTCCATCGAATGATGAGCCTGTGTGCAGGCAAGCGAAAATGTTTCGCCCGTTTTGGAAATTTCCAAATTTTCACCAAAACACATCGCTCCCGAATTCCGCAAAGTGTATGCGTTAAAACCCGCACCATTGCCGACTTTTCCCGCATTCGTCCTCCCGTAACCGAGATAAATCGTTACAGAATCGTCACAATGCCCTTCGATAATAAAAGCGGGAACTTTGAGCGTTTTTCCGTCAAATTTCAATTCGACGACATCTGCAATCGTCTGCCCGTGCGAACCGCCCATTTCCGCAACTTCCTGATTCAAATCCAATTTTTTTGCCAACTCCGCATTCATCAAAACAGCATTATCCCAAGTCAATTTTGTCAAAGACTTTGGTAATTCCTGAAGCCAGCCGTTGTTTGAATATCGCCCGTCATAAACAGATGGATCAGGACGAAAGTTGATTTCGATGGGCTTTGGACTTTGGTCTTCGGTCTTTAAACTTTGATTTAAAAAATCGGTTTTTGCGGTAATTTGTTTCGGCTGAAACGCCGTGTTTGCAACGATTCCGTCGCGTAAAGCCGTTTGCCAATTCTTGTCAGAACTGTCTGCGGTAGCGGACGGTTGAAGTTTATTGCTCGGAGCGTTTGAGTTTAACGAAGTATCGTTTCCGTTCGAGTTTTGAATTTGCCGCGTTAAACCGCC